>CAYHRZ010000005.1:0-29886 GCA_964359125.1 uncultured Klebsiella sp.
GTGGTCGACCGTAGAGCGGGTCGGCCGGGCGTTACGCGGGGAACCGCTCCCGGCCTGACAGGGACGGCAAAAACCAGCGACCCCCCGGTGTGCCCTTGCGGGAGCGCCGGGGGGCCGTGGTTGGCACCCGTTCTGCGTGGAACGTGGATCCCCTGCAGAGCTGTGAGTGGACACCTCGCCGCCGACCTCGCCTCGGCCGCGCCCGGGAAGGGCAGCCTTGACGACGTCGACTCGGGGCATGCTCGTGCTGTCGGCGAGCCGACGGCACGAGGGTACGATGGGACGGCGCCGGGCGATGCCTCGCCAGGTGCCGACGGGTATGGGGTTCAACCGACCTACAGGGCTCCTGCTTCCACCTCGACGCGTCCACGAGCTTTCGCTCGCCGTTGCGGAGGTAGTCGCCGTGCGCGGCCGCGATCCCGGAGGATCTCGACTGCTCACCCTCGACGACGCGCCGGCTCCCTAGCCGTTCGCCAGCCTGGCCCGACTTGCCGTTTCGCTCCTCGCAAGCTCGCCGCGTGGACTCGCAGGCGATGAACCTGCGCACGTTGCGCTCCGCTCGGGGCTGCCGCTTCTCGGACTCTCGTCGTCGTGGGGGCGGAAAATCGTGATTGCTCTTGAATTCCCGCGAGGAAGATCGCTCTTCCCCTCGCCCTCGTGGCGTTATTGCCACCTTTCCCGTACGAATACCGTACCGGTTTCGCGATGCGCGCCCCCTGCGACCTGTCGCCAGGCCGCAGTTCGCTCGCTCGCGAACCACTCACATTTCTCTCATGGGGTTGTCCAAAGATCTCCCCTCCACCGGGATTGCTCACGGAGTCCACTCCGGGAAACGTCGCCGTTTCCGTCGGGATGGCGCGTGCTAGGCGCCACCCTCGTTCCGCCCTCGCCGTTTTCACGGCCTCGACGGTTTACTCCTCCGGGAGTTGCCGGGATTTGCACCCGGCGCCGGTCATGGGGTTCGGCACGTTTCCTCGCGCCTCGACCGGGCCGACGGCTTGCGCCATCCACCCGACCGCGTTGCGATTTCCCGCGCCGCGCTCCTGCCCTTCGAAGCCTTTCTCCCCGGCGACAGCAGCGAGCTTTCGCTCGCGGGGAAGCGTCACCGTCGGGGCCGTTGCCGACCTCGGCGTACACCGCCTTCCTTGCCCCCTCGCCGCTTGCCCGTCCTCACCCTCGCGGGTGTGGACGCGTGCGGCCTCGAGGCCTTGCTCCATCGCCGGAGCCGTTCCGCCGCCCTCCCGTTTCCGGGTTGACGGGGCCATTGCTCCCTTGGGCTTGCCAGCTCCTTCCCGCCCCCCACACCGCAGTCGCTCCCGAGGGAACGGCCGCCGCGAAGGCGTTGGTTCAAAGCTGGATGACGTCAAAGAACGTTCGAGAAGAACGGCTCTCGGTCCGAGCGTCCCAGTTTCCCGGGTGCCGCCTGAGTGTAGAGCAAGACGCGTGCCAAGCTCTGGCCACCTTCCTACCGGCGTTTTTCAGGAGGCGGCCGGGAAGGCGGCTTCCCACGCTGAGCTCCAAGAAGTCTCAGGTTGTCGCACATCCATGGTCATTACTGCCGAATTCATGGGCAGCCAATTTCCCATCGAAACACGACGACTGGAAAGGCTTAACGCTTAACCTCCGACCCCAACGCGGCGGAGCAGGTGGTGCACGCACTGCTTCTTCCACCACGACCAGTGGTGGGCGCTCTCGCGGCCCCAGATGTCGCGGTGGTGGGGGATGCCCTTCTCCTGGAAGTGGTCGCACAGGGCGATGGTCTCCTCGATGCAGCCCTCTTCCCACTGCCCGGTCCCGCACACCATCGTGAGGTGGGTGTTGCGACGGACGCGCTCCAGGGCGGCGCCCCGGAGGTTCGGGACGAAGGCGAGCGGGTTGTTGAAGTAGACGTCGGCGCTGTCGTGGCCGCCGAGGAACTGGCTGGTCTCGTAGCGACCGCTCATGCACAGCGCCCAGTCGAAGACCTCGGGGAACTTCAGCGCGAAGAGGGCGGCGTAGAGACCGCCCAGCGAGCAGCCCACCGTGCCGATGCGGACGTCGGGCAGGTTGCAGTCACGACGGATGTACGGGACCATGGTGTCGAGGATGAAGCGCTCGTACCGGGCGTGGGCCGCGACCTTGGCCCGGGGATCCCCCGCCTTGGTGAAGGCCTCGGCGACGTTCGACTCCGGGCAGTAGAGCTTGATCTTCCCCGCGCGCAAGAGCGGCGACAGGGTGTCGATCATGCCCTCCTTCTGCCACTCGTGGGCGAAGCCGGCGGCACTGGGAAACACCAGGATCGGCAGCCCCCACCAGCCGAAGCGCCAGAGGTGCACGTCTCGACCCATCGCATCGCTGGGGATGCGCTCGTACTTGCCTTCCATGGACTAGCCCTCGCTGAGGTTGCGACCCAGGGCCAGACGCTCCTGGCGGGGTTCGAAGTTGTTGGGATCCCAGCACTTCCGACACCGCGCCTCGTAGGCATCCGTCTCGCCGACGAGGAAACGCGCGTCGCGGTTGACGATGCGCTGGCTCCGGTCCGCCGGGTTGCCACACACCATGCAGATCGCCAAGTTCTTGGTGATGTATTCTGCGACCGCGAGGAGGTGAGGCATCGGCTCGAACGGGCGCCCCAGGTAGTCCTGGTCCAGGCCCGCCACCACGACGCGCCGCCCCTCGTTGGCGAGCGCCTCGGCCACCGCGACGAGGTCGCCGCCGAGGAACTGTCCCTCGTCGATGCCCACCACCTGCGCGTCGCCCACCAGCCCGGGGATGTCCGCCGCGCTCTCCACTTGGAGGGAGCGCAGGCGCATGCCCGAGTGCGACCCGAGGCTGTCCTCCGCGTAACGCTGGTCGATCCCGGGCTTGAACACCACCACCGACTGCCGCGCGTACTGGGCCCGGCGAACACGGCGAATCAACTCCTCCGTCTTGCCGGAGAACATGCAGCCGACGATGACTTCGATCCAGCCCACGCCAGCCGGCATCACGAAGGGTGTCATCCGATGGGGAATTCCTCGCCGCGCCCAACGTACCAGCGCAGCGTGGGGGACGCCCGCGAGGTGTCGTCGCTATCGCGAGCGAAACAGCGCATGCCCAGGTCGGCCGGAGACAGTTGGGCCGTGGCCCAGGGGTTGAGGAACGCCCTCACCCGGAGCAGCGTGGGCCGTGAGGGCTCGCGGTCCACCAGCAGCAGGGCGGAGAAGGCGCTGTAGAGCGGGTCCCGGAAGGCGCAGGGGCCGCTGTTGGCGTCGAAGGTCCACTGGCTGACGCCGGCCGTCGCCATCGTCGCGCTGGGACGACCGTAGAGGAAGTCGCGGAGGTAGCCGTCGTTGATGCTCCATGGCTGGTCCGACACGCACGCCACCACCTGGGGCACGGATCGCGCAGCACCCGCCGCGTGCCGGTCCAGTTCACGCACCACCCTCGGCTCGACGACCTCCATGGCCCGGTGCGCGGCGAACGGCCCGAGCACCAGGGCGAGCGCTGACTCCCCGCCCTTGGCGCGCTCGCCGGTGAGGCAGAACTCCAGGGCCACGCGCTCGTCTTCGTAGGCGGCGTACCGCCCCTCCCAGGTACCGGTCTGCACCTGGCCCAGCCACATCTCGATGGCGCGACGGACCGGCTCGACGTCGAGGTCGTGCGGCAGCCACCGGCGAATCAACACGACGAAGCGATGTCGCGACGCCACGCGGGCTAGGCCCGCCTCGAGGCGCCGCCGAGTCTGCTCGTCGCCACCGGGACGGGTCTGGTGGAGGAACGCGAGGACGGTGAGCACGAAGTCCTGCTCGCCCGGGCGACCCACCTCGAGCCGCGGTCCCGGGCCGGAGATGTTGCGCAGTTTCCAGCCGTCGTCGCCCAGCAGGCGGAGCGCGACCGTCTCCGCGAAGCCCTGGAAGAAGCGCCGGTTGTCGAGCGACGAGAGCAACTCGATGGCCCGCGTGTCGAAGGGACTGCCGATGGCGCCCACCGCACGCGCCAGCGCGGCGCGCACGGGCGCGCCGTCG
This sequence comes from uncultured Klebsiella sp., assembly GCA_964359125.1. Taxonomy (GTDB): domain Bacteria; phylum Myxococcota_A; class UBA796; order UBA796; family SXON01; genus SXON01. Next base: position 3,987 of record CAYHRZ010000005.1, read on the forward strand.
CCAGCACACAGTTGCTTCAGGTAGCTGTGTTCGGCACCGGGAAGCCGGGCAAGATCGGCCACTAGACGCTCGGAGTAGAGCCGCATCCGCGGGGGGTTCCTCGAAAGGCGGCCGCGACTAACGCCCATCGGCCATCGCGACAAGTCCGGCAAGCAACCGTCTAGAAATCGTCCGACTCGGCGGGATCCAGTCCCTCGTCGTAGCGCTCGACGGCGTACACCGTGCCCCCGCGCGTGTCGATCTCGACGGGACGCCACGACGTCGCCACCTCGAGGGGCGACACCCACGCGTACCGGGGCGTGTCCTCGCCGTTCCACCACTGCACCAGGGCCCGCGAACCGGCGAGCACCGTCGAACCCACCGTCGCCTGGTTCGTCCGGTCGGCCACGCTGAGCCAGAGTTCGCCGACGCCGGGGGCGCGGTTGACGACGATGCACTCCGGGCCCGGGCCGCTGGTCTCGGACCGCAGCACCTCGGCGAGGTACTCGTCGTCGTCCACCAGTCGCTCGGGGTGCACCGGGTCGTCGACCCACACGTGAAAGCGGTTCGCGTCGGCCTCCGCCTCGACCTCGGGGCCGCTGAGGTGCAGGTCCAGGTCCGTCGCGCCCTCCCAGGTCAGCGTCACCAGCGTGTCGCCGGGCTCTTGCAGGGCGGCGACCGTGGCGCGGATACTGTCGCCCGACGTCGTGGCCAGCACGGGGAACCGGGAGCCCGCCCAGCCCCCGGAGGGCGCGATTTGGATGGTGTACAACCCCGGCGCGTCGACCGTGGCCGAGAACTCGCCGCTGCCGCCGGTCTCGCCGCTGCCGAGGGCGGCGGCGCCGACCTCCGCGTCCCACCCCTGGAGGACAACGAAGGGCAAGCCGCCTACGGGGTTCCCGAGCGGATCCGTCACGACGCCGCTGGCGACGCCCGCCGTGCCCTCGTCAGCCAGGCGCACCGTCGCCAGGACGCGCGGAGTCGTCTCCCAGGTCTCGTTGGGACCGGCCGTCAACCGGGCGGTCTCCGCGCTGAGCAAGTTCACGTCCCAGCCCGCCAAGCCCGTGCTGAAGCCCGTCGCGCTCACCGTGGCGTTCACCCGGTTGCCGGTGGTGTCGAGGGCAAACAGGGGGAAGGTCCAGCGACCCGCCTCGTCGGTCACCGCCTCGCCGAGTGACGTGCCGTCCTCCGCTGCCAAGGCCACGGTGGCACCGGCCACCGCCGCGCCCGCCTCGTCCGCCACGGCGCCCTCCAGCCTCACGAAGAAGCCGTCGATGCCGTTCGGCACGCAGCCCACTAGCGCGACGACGAACACCGGCGCGTCCAGAGGAAGGCGAGGCCCACCAGCAGCAAGGGTGACGTCCCGGCGCGGCAGCCGCAGTCCTCCGGCGGCACCGCGCCCGCCGTAACCAGCCCCGCACCGTAGTCGTTGTCGGCCCCGGGGTGGCCGAGGTCCGTCGCGCCCGCCGCGAGCCACTCGTAGGCCCCAAGGGGCTCGCCGCGGCGCTCGGTGGCGTCCACCCAGAGCGCGAGGAGCCCGGCCGCGTGGGGGGCGGCGGCGCTCGACCCCGCGAAGGCCCGCTCGCCGTAGGTGGCGGTGCTCACGTCGGAGGGGGCCACCACGTCGGGCTTGGTACGGCCGTCGTCGCTGGGCCCGCGGCTGCTGTAGTCGGCGAGTTCGGTGCCCACGACCGCCCCCACGGCCACGCAGTCGAAGCAGTCGGCGGGCAACGTCAGCGACTGCACCTCGGTGAGTTCGCTCTCGTCGAGGCCGTAGGCCCCGTACAAGAAGCCGGTCAGCCCCGTGACGTCGTGCGCGGCGGGGGTGAAAACCGTGGCGTAGACCCAGTCCTCGCAGCCGCTTGCGTACACCTCCTCGTAGGGGTTGTCGTCCCCGTCCTGCGGGTTCTCCGAGCGCCCGCACTCCCGGCCGTCGTCGGCGTTGAACAAGACTAGGTCCAGGTCCGTGGCGGCCTCGCCGAAGGGCTCGCTCCAGCGGAACGACACCCGCGCCGTGCCGCCCGGCGAGCGCACGAGGATGGCGTAACGGTCCGCGATCTCCACGTACTGCCCGTCGTCGGCGAGGCTGAGCGCGCCTACCCGGTAATTGTCAGCCTCGTTCCCGGCCGCAGCCACGTAGATGACGCCCGCCTCGACCACCGCGTCGGCGTACCGGGTGACGGGGCTGGTGCCGTCGGCGTGCCAGACGTTGTCGAAGCCGATCGAGGCGTTGACCACGTCGACCCCCTCGTCGAGCATGCCCTGCAGCACCGATCCAAGTTCGACGTCGGTCCCGAAGCTCGCCAGCCGCAGGTCCGCGTCCGGCGCGAAGTCGTGAACGACCTCCGCCACCGCGCAACCGTGGCTGCTGGACTCGGGCGCGCCGTAGTCGAACGCCTCCACGTACTCGGCGGGAACCTCATTCCCCGCCAACTCGTCGCAACCCGCGAATCCCACGTCGACGACCCCGACTGTCACCCCGATCCCCGTGACCCCGGCCTCGTTCCAGTCGACGTCCATCACGGTGGCCACCCCCTCCGATGTGGCCTTGCTCGAGGGGATCCACGGCTCCCGCACCCGCACCACGCTCGGCTGCGCCGCCACGCCCAGGAGGCTCGCGACGGGGACCCGTGCTTGGACGAGGTTATCCCAGCGCAGTTCCTCGCCGGGCACCACGCACGGGCCCGAGCACTCCACCACCACCCGCACGGTGGTGTCGTGGTCGAAGCGCGGGTAGCGTAGACGGAGGACGCCCAACCGCCCCGGGTCCCGGGCCACTTCCGCGAGGCTGCTGGTGAGCTTGGCGGCAGGCGAGGCCGGGTCCACGGGGCGGGCCAGCGCCAGGGCCAGCAGGACGATCACGGTCCTTCCTTGGGAACCGCCAGCGCCGCCGGGCGCACCCGGGTGACCGTGTCGAGGGCGGCCAGGGCGCAGAGGTAGTCGCCCGGCACGACGCCCTGGACCGACAACGGGGTTTCCGCCTGGACCTCGAACTGCTTCGGCAGCAACGTGGGCGCGGTGACGTCGAGCACCACCTGCACCGGGTGCGAGGTGGCCGCGAGCGCCCAGAGTGACGGGTCCAACCGGTCGCACCCCCGGCTGGCGACCGCGGGGTCCAGGACCACCTCCCGCGACTGCACCCGCGCGGCTTCGTCGACCGCCGCGGCGGGCGGGGGCACGTCCGGCGCGCGGGGCATACAGGCGAGGAGCATCAGCACCCCACGAGCTTAGCCCGGGCGCGGGCCGACGCTTACCGGGGGACGACGAGGACCCCCAGTGACCCCGCTGCCCGCCGCCTTCTTCGACCGCGACGCCCTCGACGTGGCGCACGAGGTGGTGGGCTGCCTGGTGGCGGCGAACGGCGTCACCCTGCGGATCACCGAGGTGGAGGCGTACCGTTTCCCCGGCGACACCGCGAACCACGCGCGCATGGGGCGCACGCCGCGCAACGCGCCGATGTGGGGTCCGCCCGCCCACGCCTACGTGTACCTCTGCTACGGCATCCACCACATGCTGAACTTCGTCACGGGCCCGGAGGGACACGCGGCGGCGGTGCTGGTGCGCGGGGGCGTAGTGGTCGTCGGGCACGACCTGGTCCGCGAGCGTCGTCCCGACGGTCGTTGCGACGGGCCTGGCAAGCTGGCCGCGGCGTTGGCGCTCACCACCGCGCACACCGGCACGGCCCTGGGGACGGTCATCCAGGTGTTCGCTCGTCGCGACTCGCCCAAGGTGGAAACCGGGCCACGAGTCGGCATCGACTACGCCAGCGAGGCGGATCGCCTGGCGCCGTGGCGAGTGCTGGACGCCTCGCGGGCGCGAGCGCGCCGCCACTAGACCAGGCGCTACCGAGTGTGGTACCGTCGCGAGCCACTGCTGAGGAGTGAGAGATGTTTCTAGTCGCTTGGTTGGTCGGCTGCGCAACCTTGGCGGGTGAGTGGGAGGGTGAGCTCGACTGTGAGTCGTCCGACGCCCGGAGCAGCGAGGAGTGGAACCTCGTGCTCGACGCTCCCGACGACGGCGAGTACGAGGGCACCCTGGAGGTCTCGGGCGACGGCACCATCGACTACGAAGGGAACGAATACGACTACTCGTGGCAGTTCACGATGACGGTCCTGATCGAGCCCGACGAGGACCAGCCAGGCGAGGACAACGAGGTCGACGTCGAGGGCGAATTCGACGACTGCGAGTACGAGTTCGAGGGCGAAGACATGAGCGAGGACTCCTGCCCCGATCGCGGTGACGACATCGACTTCGACGCCGAGGTGATCTGGGCGGAGGCGGGACTCGTGACGATCGAGAGCGACGACTGCGAGGGGGAGCTCGAGCCCGCCTGAGGGCCGGGGCGGGCCGACCCGTACCGCGGCCACAACGTTCCTCCCGGCGGCGTGACCACGGCCTACTTCGGTGCCGCCGCGATGACCCAGTCCGCCCCCCAGTTCCGGGGGACGGCGGCCGACGCGCGCTTCCGCACGTCCTCGGCGTGGGCCTCGAAGGCCGCCGCCAGGGCGCTGTCCCGGAAGCGGGGCAACTTCCGCAGGGCGACGTCGACCTGGCCGTTCACGAACCGCTCCCCCAGCACGTTGGGGAAGGTGACGGCGTCGACCACCGAGAGGCCCGCCCGCTCGACCCAGTCCACGACCAGCGACCGCGGGTACTCCCGGTAACAACGGTCCCCGGCGAGGAGGATCGCCGCGTCGCGTAGCCGACACACCTCGTCGAGCACGCTGCCGTCGCGCGGCGGGGGCTCCATGCCCACGAGGTAGAGTCGCGACCCAACGTGGGGCCGGATGCGCTCGACGAAGCCGTACTGGAAGTAGGGCGCGTGGCCGTCGAGAGCGCCGATCACGTAGTCGGCCACCACCACGTCGAAGGACTCGCCCGCCAGCAACAACGGGTCTGTCCACTGCCCTTCCACGATCCTCACGCCCGGCGCCACCTCGACCAACCCGGGCAGGCGCCACTTCTCCACGGTGACCGCCGTCAGTTCCCGCGCGCCCACGGAGGCGAGCCAGCCCAGGGAGTGCTGGCCGGTCCCCGCGTCGAGCACCGAGCCCCAGTTGGGGCCGTGAACACGCTCGATCCACGAGAACAGCGCGTCGTCCCGCCGCGCCGCGGGCACTAGGCCGGTTCCAGCCGCACGGCGCGCTTCTTCCCCATCCAGAGCACCCCTGGGGCGTCCACCGTCATGCCGATCCCGGGCATGGGCTGGTCCCCCAGCCGCACGGCGCCGCCCTCGATCGCCCGGCGCGCCTCCGACTTCGACGCGCACAAGCCAGCGCTCACCAGCGCGTCGGGCAGCGAGAGCGGGAAGTTCACCCGCGCGGTCGGCATGTCGGCGCTCACGCCCCCCGAGAACGCCGCGATCGCCGCTGCCTGCGCGGCCTCCGCCGCCTCCCGACCGTGGACCACCGCCGTGGCCTCCCGCGCGAGGACTCGCTTGGCGGCGCGGTAGTCGCCCGCCACCGCGGCCGCGATCTCGCCCAGTGGCAAGAACGTGAACAACTTCATGAAGCGCTCGATGTCGCGGTCGTCCACGTTGTACCAGTACTGGTAGTAGTCGTAGGGGCTCACCCGCCCCGAGTCCAGCCACACCGCCCCCGCCGCCGTCTTGCCCATCTTGGCGCCGCTGGCCGTCGTCAACAGGGGCGTGGTGAGCCCGAAGGTCTTGCCGCCCTCCAGCCGCCGGATGATGTCCATCCCACTCACGATGTTGTACCACTGGTCGCCGCCGCCCACTTGCAGCGTACAACCGTACCTTCGGAACAGCTCCAGGTAGTCGTAGCTCTGCAAGAGCACGTAGTTGAACTCGATGAACGACAGCCCCTGCTGCCGCTCCAGCCGCTGCGCGGCGCTCTCGGCGCGGATCATGTCGTTGACCGAGAAGTGCCGGCCGAGCTCGCGCAACACCTGGATGTAGCCCAGGGTGTCGAGCCACTCCGCGTTGTCGACCATGCGGCCGTCACAGAACTTCGCGATCTGCGCGGCGATGCCCGCCTTGTTGGCCGCGAGCTTCTCCTCGTCCAGGATATCGCGCGTGCTGTCGCGACCCGACGGATCGCCGATCTTCGCGGTGCCGCCGCCCACCACCGCGATCGCGTGGTGGCCCGCCCGCGACAAGTGCGCCATGGCCATCAGTTGCACCAGGCTCCCCACGTGCAGCGACGAGGCGGTGGGATCGAAGCCGATGTAGAACGTCTGCGGTTGTTCGAGGTGTTCTCGCAGCCCGGCCTCGTCGGTGCACTGGTTGAAGAAGCCGCGCTCCTTGAGCGTGTCGAGCGCGTTCACGCTCCCCTCCGCCGCACCCGCAACAACACCCCGAGCCCGCCGAGCCAGCCGACCAGGGTGGAGGCCGCCGTGTGTTCACAACAACAACCCTCGGTACACTCTTCCACCACGGCCGGTGGCCCTGCCTGCGCGGGGATGGGGTGGTTCCAGTTCGAGGTGTTCTGCGCGTCGTGGTGGATGCCCGCCCACTGCATCTCCTGGTCGGCGTGGCCCTCGGTGCGCCAGGCGAAGAGCTTGCCCTCCCGCGTGCTGGCCACCACCTCCACGTAGCCGTCGCCGTCGATGTCGCCGACCGCCGGGGATCCCAGCAGCCAGTTGCCCGTGAACTTGGGCCAGCCCGGCGCCAGGTCGCCGTCCTTGTCCCAAGCGTAGAGCATGTAGCCGGCGCTGCCGAAGATCGCCTCGGGGTTGCCGTCGCCGCTGACGTCGGCCACCGCCGGCGCCACCAGGAACTGCAGGTCCTCCATCTGCCGCGGCCAGCCTTCCATGACGGTGCCCTCCTTCCCGCTCCAGGCCATCGCCACGTGCTGGTAGTCGGCAGCTGACCACAGCGCCAGGGAGATCAGGTAGTAGGTGCCGGCCCCGCCGCTGAGGAACTCGGGGTGACCGTCGCCGTCGAGGTCGCCGAAGCTAACGTTGTTCGACATCGTCGTCATCGAGGGCTCGTTGGTGTTGGCCCCGGAGGAGAAGTCCATCGAGAAGTACGGCAGGTCTTGGAACACCGTCCCGTCGTGGTGGTACAGCGGACTCGTCCCGAGCATCACCGTGCTCGCCACCTCCAGGTCGCCGTTGCCGTCGACGTCGGCGAAGGCCAACGACGCCGGGTGCCCCTCGCCCACGATGGGCAAGAGCGCCGCGGTGTTGACGAGGCCCGCTTCTTCCAGGGGCCAGCCATCGAGCATCGTTCCGGTCTCGGCGTCGAGGAGGTAGCTCACCGACTTGCCCCCGTCGTCGACCGCCTCGTTGCTGCCGAGGCCGAAGTCGAGGTCGCCGTCGTCGTCGACGTCGCCCACCGCCACGCTGTTGATCAGCCGGTTCCCCGCCCAGCCGCACAGCTCCGGCGCGCAGATCTCCACCGGGTAGGGCCCCCAGGGCGCGCCGCTGTAGTCGAAGACGTAGAGGCGCTGGTCCATGCCGGCCTCGATGATCTCCAGGGTGCCGTCGCCGTCGAGGTCGTAGAGGGTGGGCGCGCCGGCGAAGCCGTTGTCCCAGGCGTTGTTGTCGCCGAACTCGCCCGGCTCGCGACCGACCATCTCCACGGGGAATCCCGAGACCACGCTCCCGTCGGCGTGCCAGGCGTAGATGAAGCCCGCGCCGCTGGCCGCGACCACCTCGGGCTCGCCGTCGCCCTCGAGGTCGCCCACCGCGACGGTGGCGATGAACGCGTCGCGGAGGGGATCCACCGCCGCCTCGGCGGCCTGCCCGGCGTGCCAGTGCGGCGTCACCGGCGTTTCCACCGGCCACCCGCTGAGCTCGGTGCCGTCGTGCTGGTAGGCGTGTACCCGGCCACCGCCGGTGGCGATGACGATCTCGTGGTCGCCGTCGCCGTCGAGGTCGAACAACACAGGCGACGACTCGCCGGAGTCTTCCATGTTGACGGGGAAGCCATCGACCAGTGTGCTGTCGCGCTTGACGAAGAAGGTCTTGCGCGAGGCGCCCACGCGTCCCTCGGCGTCGGTGACCGTGACGCGCACGGTGACGGCGGGCGCGAACACCCGGTCCACCCGTCCGAGCAGCGACTCCCCCTTGGTGGGCTCGCCCACGTCGGCGCCGTACTTCGACAGGTCCAGCGTCGCGAGCACCCCCTCCTTCCCCGACGAGCCGCTGCCCTCCGCGAGCTTGGTCCAGCCCGGCACGTCCCAGCCCCGGGCCACCTCGACCACGTAGCTGTAGCCGCTGGAGCGATCCGCCGACACGTAGCCGGTGATGTCGACCGTGCCGCTGGGATCGAGGGTGTCGAACCAGTCGGGGCCGTCCACGAAGGCCACGGGCGGGATGTCGCCAAGGGCCAGCGCCTCCACGGCGGCGCCGATGTTCATGCGGCCGTAGCCGAAGAAGAAGTCCCAGCCCTCGGCGCTGGGGTAGGTGCCCGCGATCTCCAGTTCCTCCGCCGACAGGTTCACGTCGTCGGCGTTCTGCTGGATGAGCTGCCGCACCTCGTCGGGGCTCAGGGTGATGCCCATGTCTCTGGCCAGCGACTGCAAGAGTCCCACCCCGCCGGTGGTGAGCGCGGCGGCGCCGGTGGCACAGGCCGAGGTGTCGACCGACCAGTCTAGGCGCGGCCCGAAGTTGTTGCAGTTGAAGAAGTTCAGGTAGGTGTAGGCGTTGTTGTTCTCGTCGTCGACGTCGGGGTGGATGGACTTCACGTAGAACAGGTGGTCCATCATCGAGGGCTGGTTGTGGTGGTAGGCGTTCTCGTCGCCCGCCACGCCCACCAGCGTGACGCCGTTGTCGTGCGCCCAGCTCACCACCGCCTCCATCTCCGCCGGCCGCGACAGGGCCCCCAGCGACATGTTGACCGCCGACACGCCCTGCCCGGTGGCGTAGGCCACCGCCATCGCCACCCGGTGCCCGTCGGTGACGAAGCCATCGCCCGTCCGGAGCAACAGCACCGAGCAGTTGGGACAGATGCCGATGTCGCCGCCGTCGTTGCCCTCGGCCGCCATCTCCTCCACCACGCCGTCGCCGTGGTCGCCGTAGCCGCCGAGGAACTCGTGGTAGGGGTCGTTGTCGTCGCCGAAGAAGTCCCAGCCGGCGATGTCGTCGACGAAACCGTTGCCGTCGTCGTCCACCCCGTCCATGAAGGTGTAGATCAGGTCGCTGGCGTCGAGCATGTGGTCCGCCACGTCGCGACCAGCGTCGATGCTCACGCGCGGGTCCTCCGCGTAGTCCTGCACGTTGACCAGCCCGTTGCCGTCGAGGTCGTAGCCGTCGGCGTCGATGCCGTCGGCGAAGCGAGGCAGCGGCAGCTCGGCGGTGTTGATCGCCACCTTGTTGACGAAGTCGTTCTTCGACCAGTCGAAACCGCTGTCGCACACCCCGAGCACCACGTCGAAGCGCCCGGTGGTGTACTTCCAGGCGATGTCGGCGCTGGCGCCGCTGCCCATGTGGGCCTCGGCGGCGCGAATCGTGTCGCGACTGCCCTCGGGGATGTAGCTGATGAGCCGCCAGTCGCGCTCGAGGTCGGAGGGGCAGTCGTCCACGTCGTCGACGTCGCCGCACTCCGGGTAGACCGGGATGGGCAGCTCGGCGAGAACGGTTGGGGTGAGGAACAGGAACATCGACGGCCTGGGGGGCCCGGAGTCTAATCGACCGCTTCCCCACCCGCAGATTCCCACCATCGCTTGACAGCCTCGCGCTTGCGGCCGGTCGAGGACGGGCCTACCCTTCCGGCGTCATGGAATTCACCGTTACCCAGCGCTTCGCCTGTTCCCCGGCCCACTACTGGGACAAAACCCGCGGCGACGCCTTCGACTCCGCCGTCGCGAAGGAGGCCGAGGTCACCGCCAGCACGGTGGAGTCCCGGCGCGAAGGGGCTCGCCTGGTCGAGCGTGTCGCCATCAAGCACATCACGCCGATGACTACCGTGGCGCAGAAGGCCTTCGGCAAGACCCACCTGGAGTACATGCAGGAGGTGGAGAGCGACGACGAGCGCTACACCACCCGCTGGAAGATCGTCCCGTCCTTCTTCGCCGACCGGGTGGCCTGCACCGGCGACTCGCTGGTCCGCGAGGTCGCCGGCGGCTGCGAACGGGTCATCCGCGGCAAGATCGAGGTGCGCCTGCCGCTGATCGGGGGCACCATCGAGAAGCAGATCGGCGACCAGATCCAGCGCAGCTACTCGCGTGCCGAACCCGTGATCCGCCGCTTCGTGGAGAACACATGATCCTCATCTCCCTCGCGCTTGCCGGCTACGGGGATCCCGTCGGGGGCTTCCCCAGCGACGCCGAGCGGGCGCTGGTCTTGTGGACCAACGCCGCCCGGGTGGACCCCGGCGCCTACACCGGCGATTACCGCGAGGGCGGCTGCGGTCTCGACGACTTCTCGGCCGACGAGAAACGCGCGAAGGCGCCGCTCTACATCGACGTCGCGCTCACCGAGGCCGCCCGCTACCACTCCGACGACATGCGGAAGAACGGGTGCTTCCAACACGACTCCTGCGATGGCACCGACACCTGGGTGCGCATCGACCGCTACTACGACGACGCCAACGCGGGGCTGGGCGAGAACATCGCCTATGGCAGCACCGACGCCCGCTACATGGTGATGTCGATGTGGATGTGCAGCGAGAGCGGCCACCGCGCCAACATCATGTCCGGCGACTTCAACGAGATGGGCGGGGGTGTCAGCAAAGACTACATGACCCAGGATTTCGCCAGCGGCGAGCTCACCGAGGGGGCGCCGCCCGTGCGCGTGGCGGCCGAGTACGACGGCATCGTGTTCGCCGACTGGGGCCACGACAGCGCCCCGGCGTCGCTGGCGCTTTGGGTCGACGGCGAGTCCACCCCGATGGACGCCCAGTACGGCAGCCCCGAGCAGGGCATCTACGGCGCGACCTTGAGCGCCGAGGCGTGTGCGCCCTGGGCGGTCACCTGGGAAACCCGGGACGGCGAGTCCGGCGTATTCCCCGCCACGGGCGCTTTCCTCGCGGACGGTTGCGACACCGAGTACGACGCCAGCGTGATCGTGGCGGTGACCGACGACGACGGGCCGGGTGACGGCAGCACCAACTCCGGCGTGTTCGAGGTCGAGAGTGTGGAGGTGGTGTGCGGGACGGTGCCCGGTACGTCTGTGGCGGGCGTGGTGGCGGGGTTACTGTTGGCGCGGCGGCGCAGGCGAGTTGGTCGCAGCGGGCGCTGACCCAACCCAAACTGTGCCCGAGCGCCGTGGGCGGGGCGGCGACGGTCGTGTGGCGCCCGGGAGTGACCCTTCCCCGGCGCCCCCTTGACCAGCATGCTGGTCAAGACTATCGTTGAGCGCATGGAACCCGTCTCCGTCTACGACGCCAAGACCCACCTCTCCCGCCTTCTCGACGCCGTCGAGGCCGGCGAGGAGGTCGTCATCACGCGGAATGGCCACCCGGTCGCTCGCCTCGTCCGGGCCGTGCCGGCGCCGCGGCGACGCTTTGGGACGATGCCCGGCGTGGCCACGGTCCGAGACGACTTCGACGAGCCACTTTCCATCGACGATCTTGACTTCGTCTCCCGGTGAGGCTGCTCCTCGACACGCACGCCGCTCTGTGGGCGGTCTCTGAGCCCGATGCGCTGTCCGCCACCGCCCGCGAGGCGATCGTCGGCGCCGAGGAGATCCGACTCAGCGTCGTGAGCCCGTGGGAGCTTGTGATCAAGGCCGCATTGGGAAGGCTCATCCTCCATCGGACCGTGGAAGACATCTGCAGGGAGCTCGAACGCGAGTTCGCGGCCCAATCGCTCCCGGTGACCCTCGCGCACGTGATGGAGGTGGGTCGGCTGGCTCCGCACCACGGCGATCCGTGCGACCGCCTCCTGGTTGCGCAGGCGAGGGTGGAAGGGCTGACCATGGTGACGCGCGACCACGTCTTCGCCGACTACGGCGTCGCGGTCGTCAAGGCGTGAGGCGGGGAGACGGGGCCTCCCGGGGCGCGGGAACGACGCGGGTCGCGAGCGACGGTTGCGGCTCCGCCCGGTCGGCCGCTGTCGTCGAGCGGTGGGCCGCCGGCGCCGGCGGTTAGCTTCCGGCGCCGATGCGCCGTTTCTTCAACACCACCGGCCCCTGCGACCCGGCCGCGCACTACATGCTGCCGGCGGAGGGGCGCCTGGAGGGCCTGGACCTGCTGGTGGAGCGGAACCAGTACTTCGTGGTGCACGCGGCGCGGCAGACGGGCAAGACCACGGCGATGCGGGCGTTCGCGGCGCGGCTCCGCGGGGAGGGGGTGGCGGCGGTGTTCGCCACGGTGGAGCGCAGCCAGGGCACCGAGGAGGTGGCCCTGGCCGAGGCCCAGTGGACCGACGCCATCGCGGGCCAGGCGCGAGCGCAGCTCCCGCCCGCGCAGCACCCGCCGTCCGTCCCCGAGGTGAGCCCGGGGTTGCGGCTCTCGAGTTGGCTGGCCGACTGGTGCGCGGCGCTGGCGCCTGCCCGGCTGGTGCTGTTCCTGGACGAGGCCGACGTGCTGGCCGGCGCGCCGCTGGTGAGCCTGCTCCGGCAGCTGCGCGCGGGTTTCCCGGAGCGCCCGTCGCGGTTCCCGGCGTCGGTGGGGCTGGTGGGGATGCGCGACCTCCGGGACTACCTCGTCACCGCGAAGGACGGCCACACGGTCAACCCCGGCTCGCCGTTCAACGTCAAGGCGGAGTCGATCACGCTCCGGACCTTCACCGAGGCGGAGGTGGGCGAACTGTACGGCCAGCACGCGGCGGACACCGGGCAGCGATTCGAGCCGGCGGCGGTGTCGCGGGCGTTCCACTACACCCAGGGGCAGCCGTTCCTCGTCAACAAGCTGGCGGCGACGTGTGTCGACAAGCTGGTGACGGACCGCGGGGTGACCGTCACGGCGGCCGACGTGGACCGGGCCAAGGAGGACCTCGTCCTCTCGCTAACTACCCACCTCGACAGCCTGGCCGCCCGCCTCGACGAGCCCCGAGTGGCCGCGGTCATCTCGCGGGTACTCGCGGGCGCCGACGACGTGCCCGGCGGTGACGACTACACGTACTGCGTGGACCTTGGCCTGCTCGCGCCCGTCGCGGCCACGCCGGCGATCGCCAACCCGCTGTACCGGGAGGTGGTGGCGCGGGAACTGAGCCTGGTGGCCCAGCGCAACCTGCTGCTGCCCGCCGCGCCCTGGCTGCGCCCCGACGGCACGCTCGACGCCCCGGTGCTGGTGAGTGGTTTCCTGTCGTGGTGGAGGGAGAACAGCGACTTCGCGGCGCGGAACACCCCCGAGGGCTATGCCGAGGCGCTGGTGCACCTGGCGTTCATGGCGTTCCTACAGAAGGTGGTCAACGGCGGGGGCCACGTGTACCGGGAGTACGCCGCCGGGACCGGGCGGGTGGACCTCTGCGTGGACCTCGCGGGCAGGCGCACTGTCGTGGAACTCAAGCGGGTGCGCCCCGGCCGGGAGTCGCCGGAGCGGGTGCTCGCGGAGGGCGTCGGGCAACTGTCAGCCTACCTCGACCAGCTCGGCGAGACCGAGGGGTGGCTGCTGGTGTTTGACCAGCGGCCGGGGCGGTCGTGGGACGAGCGGCTGTGGTCGCGCGACGAGGTCCACGGCGGGCGCACCCTGCACCTGCGAGGGGCCTGAACAGTTAGCCTCTGGCGCCGATGCCCCGCTTCTTCAACACCACCGGCCCCTGCAACCCGCGGGATCACTACATGCTCCCGCCCGGGAGCCGCCTGCCCAACGTGCGCCTGCTGGTGGATCGCAAGCAGTACTTCGTTCTCCACGCCCCGCGACAGGTGGGCAAGACCACCGCGATGCGGGCCTTCGCCGACGAGCTGCGCGCAGACGGGCTCGTGGCCGTCCACGCGACGCTGGAGGCCAGCCAGGGCGCCACCGAGGTGGCCGAGGCCGAGCCGAGGTGGATCTCCGCGATCCACCGCGACGCCTCCGCCGCGCTGCCGCCGGCCGACCGACCGCCCCCTGCCGCCGCCGCCAGCGACGCGGCGGTCGGCACCCGCCTCGGCGCCTGGCTCGCCTCGTGGTGCGACTCGGTCGCGCCGCGCCCGGTGGTGCTCCTGCTCGACGAGGCCGACACCGTGTCGGGGCCGGCGATGGTGAACCTCCTCCGCCAGCTCCGCGCGGGCTTTCACACGCGACCCGAGCATTTTCCCGCCTCTATCGCGCTCATCGGCATGCGCGATCTCTTCGACTACCTGACCGTGGCGAAGGATGGCACCCCGGTAAACCCTGGCTCCCCCTTCAACATCAAGGCGAACTCGGTCACGATGCGCAACTTCACCGCCGGAGAGGTGGCCGAGCTCTACGCCCAGCACACCCACGACACCGGCCAGGCGTTCTCGCCCGAGGCCAGCGCCCGCGCCTGGGACTGGACCGCCGGTCAGCCCTTCCTCGTGAACAAGCTGGGCCTCATCTGCATGGACGAGCTGTGCCCCGACCGCGCCGTCACCGTCACCGCCGCCCACGTGGACGCGGCCAAGGAGCGGCTGGTGCTCTCGCGCACCACCCACCTCCACGCCCTCGGGGAGCGCCTCAAAGAACCACGCGTGGCACGGATCGTCGAGGCCATGCTCCTCGGCGACGCCGAGATCGACTACGCTCACGACGACTTCCGCTACGTGGTCGACCTCGGCCTGGTGGTCAAGGGCCCAGGTGGCGCGGAGCCCGCCAATCGCATGTACCGAGACGCACTCGTCCGCGACGTCGGGTACAACCGACAGGCCAACACGCCCGCGCCCTGGTGGCCCTGGCGGAAACCCGACGGCCGCCTCGACTTCCCCGCCCTCGTCGATGCCTTCCGGCAGCACTGGCGCGAGAACAGCGACATCATCGTGGCGCACATGCCCCAGTTCCCAGAGGCCGTGTGTCACATTGCCTTCATGAGCTTCGTGCACCGCGTCGTCAACGGTGGCGGCACGGTGGAGCGCGAGTTCGCCGCCGGGCGCGGCGCCATCGACGTCGTGGTGAGCTACGCCGGCGAGCGCTTCGTCACCGAGGTGAAGCGCGTGCGCCCGAGGGACAGCCTGGCCACGATCAAGGCCAGCGGCGTCGCCCAGCTCGGTCGCTACCTCGACACGCTCGGCATGGGCGAGGGCTGGCTGCTGGTGGTGAACCAGCACCCGGGCGTGAGCTGGGAGGAGCGGCTGTGGCAACAAGACCTCGAGAGTGACGGCAAGCGCCTCCACCTCGTGGGCGTGTAACCACGGCCCACGCGCACTCCCGGCGTTAGTCCCCGACGGTGCCCCCGCCGCCCTCGCTCTTGCACCTCAGCGCCGGCGTGGTGGACCTCGCCCGCCGCGAGATCGCCCGCGAGGGCGACAACGTCTCGCTTTCCACCCGGGAAGTCGAGCTGCTGGCCTACCTCGCCGCGCGCGAGGGCGAGGTGGTGTCGCGGGCCGAGTTGCTCACCGAGGTGTGGGGCTACAAGGCCACGGTCGAGACCCGCGCCGTCGACGTCACCATGCGGCGGTTGCGCGAGAAGGTGGAAGTCGACCCGGCCGCGCCGGACCACCTGCTCACCCGCCACGGCGACGGCTACAGCTTCGTGGCCCACGCGCACGCGCCCGCGCCACCCCCGGCGGGCCCCGAGGTGGCCTTCGTGTTCACCGACATCCAGGGATCCACCGCGCAGTGGGAGCGGCTGGGCAGCGCCTACCAGGCCGTGATCGACCATCACGCCATCCTCGTCCGGGCGACAGCGGCCGCCCACCGGGGCTACGAGGTGAAGACGGCCGGCGACGGGTTCATGTTGGCCTTCGCCACCGCCGGGCAGGCGCTGGCTGCGGCCGTGGGCGTCCAGGAGGCCCTCGCCACAGCGGACTTCGGGGAGCACGACGCCCCGGTGGTGCGCGTGGGCGTCCACGTGGGCCCCGCCACCGGGCGTGCCGACCCGGTCACCGGCCGCGTGGACTGGTTCGGCCCCACGGTGAACCGGGCCGCCCGACTCATGGCGTCCGCCCACGGCGGGCAGGTGGTCGTCACCGACGCGGTGCGCATGTCGGCCCCGGTCGACGTGGCCTGGACCAACCTCGGCGAGCACGCCTTCCCGGGCATCGCGGGCACCACGCGGGTGTGGCAGGCATTGCCGCACTCCCTCGCCCAGCGTCGTTTCCCGGCGCTCCTGTCGATCCCCCGGGCCCGGCTCCCGGCCCCCGCCGACCCCTTCGTGGGCCGGGTCGACGAGCTGGCGGAGATCGAGGCGCGGTTCGCCGAGGGTGCCCGCCTCGTCACGCTCCTGGGGCCGGGGGGCACCGGCAAGACGCGGCTGGCCCTGGAGCACGCCCGCACCTGCGACGCGCCCTCGGTGTGGTTCTGCAACCTGGTGGAGGCGCAGGACGAGAGCGCCGTGTGCCGCGCGATGGGCGACTGCATGGGGCAGCCGCTGGGCGAGGACCCCGCCGCGCAGATCGCCGCGGTGCTGGCCCACCACGGCGAGGGGCGGGTGGTGATCGACAACGCCGAGCAGGTGGCCGAGGGCCTCGGGCGACTGCTCCGGCGGTGGATGTCGGCGGCGCGCGACACGACGTTCCTGGTGACCAGCCGCCTCGCGCTGCGCGTGCCCGGCGAACAAGTGCTCGCCACCGGGCCGCTGGCCGAGGGCGACGCCGTCCGGTTGTTCGTGGACCGGGCCCGGGCGGCGGGGGCGACCGTCGAGCCCGACGACCCCGACGTGCTCGCCCTGGTCGTGGCGCTGGACGCCTGGCCCCTCTCCCTGGAGCTCGCGGCCGCGCGCACGCGGGCGGTGGCGGTGGGCGGCCTCTTACGACGGCTCGGCCAACGCTTCCAGCTCCTGGTGGGCGGTAGCGGCGAGTCGCGACACGGCGCGCTGCACGAGGTGCTTCACGCCAGCTGGGAGGCGCTGGAGCCGGGGGAGCAAGACGCGCTCGCGCAGCTCAGCGTTTTCGTAGGCGGGTTCACCCTGGAAGCGGCCGAGGCGGTCATCGACGGCGACAGCATCGGCCTGTTGTCCGCCCTCGCCGACAACGCGCTGGTCCGGCTCGACCAGGAGGAGGGTCGCTACTCCATGCTGGTGACGATCCGCGACTTCGCGGCCGCCATGCTCCGGGGGGAGGCCCGGGCCGAGACGGAACGCCGGCACGGGGGCTACTTCGCCGCCCTCGGCGCCGCGGCCACCGCCAGCGACATTCCCAACCTCGTGGCGGCGAGCACCAGCGCCACCGCGCGTGGCGAGGGCGATGTCGCCGCGGCCTGCGCGGTCACGGCGGCCGGGTTGCTGGAAGTACGCGGCCCCTTCGCGGACGGCGTGGCGGTCGTCCTCCCGGCGATGCGGGTGGCGCCGCCGCAGTGGCAGGCCGAACTGTCGCTCCGGGCGGGCGTGTTGTTGTGCCTGTCGGGCCAGGTCGACGCCTCGTTACCGCACCTCCAGGACGCAGCAAACCACGAGGCCACCGCCGCCGCCGCGGGCGTCGCGCTGGGCCGACTCGAACGAGAACGCGGGCGGGGCGCCGAGGCCGTCGAGCGGCTGCGACGCGCGGCTGCGCTCGCCGCCGACCGGGGCGAGGCCAAGGTGGAGTGCGCCGCCTACGCCAACCTCGGCGACGTGTACGTGCAGGTGGGCCAGCCCGACGACGCGCGCGCGGCCATGGCCCGCGCGCTGGACCTCGCGAGAGCGGCCGGCGACCCCCACGCCGTCGCGCGGGTGTACACCGGCCTGAGCCTGCTGCACGGCTGGTACAGCCACCCTCGCGAGGCGCTCCCGGTGTTCGCGGCCGCCAAGGCCAGCCAGGTGGGCGCCCATGACCGCACCTTCGATGCCACGGTACACATGAACTGGGCCCTGTTCTCCATGGAGCACGGCTGGCTGGAAGAGGCCGAGGCCGCGGGGCAAGTGGCGCTCTCACTCCACCGATCGACCGGCCGCAAGCGCGGCGCGGGGGTAGCCCTGGCCGTGCTCGGCTACATCGCGGTCGTCGACGGCCGCCTCGGCGACGCCCGGGAGCGCCTGGAGGAGGCGGTGGCCCTGCAACGCGAGGTGAAAGACGCGCGCATCGAGTGTCACGCCCTCGGCTTCACCGGCCTCCTGGAACTGGCCGAGGGGCAACCAGCCCGCGCCGTCGCGGTGCTGGACGCCGCCACCGGGCTGGCCCGGAGTTGCCGCGACCGGATGCTGCTGGCCACCACCCTCGGTTTCCTCGGCCAGGCTCACCTGGACGGGGGCGACGCCCAGGCCGCCGGGCGCGCCGTCGACGAGGCCCTCGACGGGATGCCCGCCGGTGGACGACCCTACGCGCGGGCCTGGCTCTGGGTGGTCAAGGCGGGCCACGCCCGGGCGGTCGGCGACGCCGATGGGCTCGCGCGGGCCCTCGCCGGGGCCCAGGCCCTGGTCGACGCGGTGGAGATCGGCGCCCGCAGCGACGTGGGGCGGCGGTTGTCGGCGCTCCGCACCGACCCAGTGTAACAAGGCCCTGTAACATCCGTGTTACAGGTTGTTCCTAGCTTATTCGCATGCCGTGAAGCATCTTGGGGGGGCTCAAGGAGAGCTTCACCATGTTTCTCATCATCCAGTCCATCGCCCTCGCCGCCCCTTCCCTCCAGGTCGACTTCCTCGACGTGGGCCAGGGCGACGCCGTCCTGCTCCGCACCACCGACGGCCGCGTGGTGCTCGTCGACGGCGGCAAGCCCTCGGGCGACGCCGACACCCAGCTCGCCGCCCTCGGCGTCACCAAGATCGACCTGCTGGTGGCCTCTCACGCCGACTACGACCACGCCGGCGTCCACGAGGACATCCTCGCCGCCTTCGACGTGGGCGAGTACGTCACCAACGGCCTGGCGCACACCAGCCAGAGCTACGCCCGCATCACCGCGCTGGCCAACGGCCAGGAAGCCAGCGGCGCGCTCGTCACCACCGTGGCCAGCGAGCTGGCCCCCGGCGAGGACCTCGGCTGGGGCGACTTGCACGTGTACCTGATGACCCCGCCGGCCTCGGTGACCAGCACCGACCAGAACCTCCGCTCCATGGGCGTGATGGTCGAGTACGGCGACTTCCGCCTGCTCGTCACCGGCGACAGCGAACGCAAGGAGACCGACGCCTGGCTGAAAGAGGGCCTGTACAACTCCATGATCGCCGACATCGACGTGTACAAGGCCATCCACCACGGCTCCAAGGACGGCGACGCCGGCAACACGCCGTGGCTGGACCTCGTGATGCCGGAGAACGTGGTCGTGCCCGTGGGCCCCAACAGCTACGGCCACCCCACCGCCGAGGCGATGACCACCTACGAAGCCTACGCCACCTCGATCAGCCGCACCGACGACGACGGGCGCGTGACGGCGCAGGTGTGGGACGGCGGCGGCTACACGCTGCAGACCGAGGTCGACGGCGTCGTGTTCGTGTCGGGGGACCCCATCGTTGCCGACAGCGTGGACTGTCCCACCACGCACCCGGTGAAGGGCAACATCGGCAGCGAGAAGATCTACCACGTTCCCAGTGGCAGCTACTACAAGCGCACGACCCCCGAGGAGTGTTTCGCTTCCTCCGCCGACGCGGCGGCGGAGGGCTACCGGGCTTCGAGCCGGTAAGTGGCGCGCGATAGGGGCGGCCGGCCGCTCGGCGGACTACCCGTCCTCGTCCGAGACCTGGACCCCCCGGGCCCGCAGCCACTTGCGCATCTCGTCCTTGTCGAGGGCCTTCTCGAGCGCCGCCGGCGCCTCGATGAGGTCGTCGGCGACCAGCTTGCGGAGGCTCTCGTCCATCGAGATCATGCCCTGCGACTTCCCCTGGGCGATGAGCCCAGGCACCTGGTGCGTCTTGCCCTCCCGCACCAGTGACGACAACGCGGGCGAGCCGAAGAGCACCTCGATCGCCGCCACCCGGCCACCCCCCTTGCGCCGCAACAACTGCTGCGCCAGGATGCCTTTGACCACCACCGACAGGATCCCGCGTACCCCGTCCTGGCGCTCCACGGGGAACACGTTGATGATCCGGTCGATGGTCTTCGCCGCGGAGTTGGTGTGCAGGGTGCCAAACACCAGGAGCCCCGTCTCGGCGGCGTTGAGCGCCATCTCGATGGTCTCGAGGTCGCGCATCTCACCCACGAGGATGGCGTCGGGATCTTCGCGCACCGCCGCGCGCAGGGCGGCCGAGAAACTCTTGGAGTGGGGGCCGATCTCTCGCTGCGACACCAGGGCCGCCTTGTTGGGGTGTACGAACTCGATCGGATCCTCGATGGTCACGAAGTGCATCGGCCGCACCTCGTTCATCTCGTTGATGATCGCGGAGAGCGTGGTGGACTTCCCCGACCCGGTTGGCCCCGTCACCAGCACCAGGCCGCCGGTCAGCGTGGTCATTTTCCGCACACTGGGCGGCAACCCCAGTTGGTCGATGGTCATCAGCTTGGTGGGAATGATGCGAAACACCGCGCCCATGCCCCGGTGCTGCTTGAACACGTTCACCCGGAATCGCGACACACCGGGGATCTCGTAGGCGAAGTCGATGTCGCCACTTTCTAGGTATTGAGCCCATAGTTGTGAGGGCGTGATCGGCTGCAACAGGCCGGTGAAGTCGGCGTCGTCGAGCACGCGGTAACGCACGGGATCCATGCGCCCGCTGAGCCGGAAGATCGGTGGCCGCCCCACCGAGAGGTGCAGGTCGCTCGCGCCCTTGTCGTTCATCAGGCGCAGGAAGCGGTCGATGCGGGGGGCGGCGGCGCTCACGAGCCCGCCTCCGACGCCGGGCGGATCTTGGTCGCGTCGCACAGCGCCTCGAAGGTCTCCGGCTTGTCGGCCCGAGCCCACGCCGACTCGGGTGCCACCAGCTTGGCTTCCACCAACTCCATCAGCGCCACGTCGCGGGTTTGCATGCCGTGCCGCCGGCCGATTTGCATCATGCTCGGCAACTGGAAGGTCTTGTTGTCGCGGATGAGGTTGCCCACGCTGAGCGTCCCCTTGAGTACCTCGAACACCGCCACCCGGCCCTTGCCGTCGGCCCGGGGGATCAGGGTCTGGCTGACCACGTACTTGAGCGACTCCGACAGCGCCATTCGCACCTGCGACTGTTCGTCGGGAGGGAAACTCTTGATCAGCCGGTCGATGGTCGCCACCGCACCCACGGTGTGCAACGTCCCTACGACCAGGTGGCCCGTCTCGGCCGCGGTGAGCGCCAGGCGCACCGTCTCCACGTCGCGCATCTCGCCGACGATGATGACGTCGGGATCCTCGCGGAGCGCCGCGCGGAGCGCCCGGGCGAAACTCTCCGTGTGTCGCCCCACCTCCCGCTGGTTGACGAGGGCGTTCTTGACCGGGTGAGCAAACTCGATGGGGTCTTCCAGGGTGATGACGTGGTCGGCCTTGGACTCGTTGATGAGATTGACAATCGCCGCCAGCGTGGTCGACTTGCCGCTGCCGGCGGGCCCGGAAACGACAATCATCCCCTGGTGGTAGTCGAGGAGTTCCACCAGGTGGGGGGGGATCCGTAGGTCGGCGAAGGTCGGTGGCACGTTGGGAATCACCCGGAAGTTGGCGCAGAGCCCCCGGCGCTGCACGAAGGCGTTGGCGCGGTACCTACCCACCTCGGGAATGGCGTGGCAGAAATCGATCTCGCCTGTTTCTTCCAGGGCCTTCTTCTGTCGCGGGTCGAGGATCGACAACACCGCCTCCCGGGCGCGGGCCTCGTCGAGTGCGGCCATGCCCTCCATGCGGCTGAGCTTGCCGTCGACCCGCATCATCGGCGGCTCCCCGGCGGTGAGGTGCACGTCGCTGCCGCCCTTCTCCCTGACCATCGCCAGCAACCGGTCCAGAGGTCGCTGCACGGTGGCGGCCGACACGGCCATCGAACCCCGCTCGGCCGACACCGCCGCGTGCCCCAACCGCGCGGCCAGGTCGCGGGCCACCTCCCCGGCCCGGGTACGAACGTCGGCGGAGGCGTCCTTCTCGCGCACCTGCTCCAACACCTGCGGCAACCGGGGGTCGTCGAAACGCGACAGGGCCCGGAGCACCTCCAGCCGCACCTCAACCCGGGGATCCCGGAGCAACTGGACGAGTGGGCGAAGCGCGTCGGCGGAGCCCAACTGCGCCAGCCCGTCGATCGCCGCCCACCGGCACTCGGGATCCTCCAGCGCCCGGACCAGGTGCGGCACCGCACGGGCGTCACCGATCCGGCCGAGCGTGTCACAGGCCGAGATGCGAATCCACCAGTCGGGGTCGGCGAGCAGCTTCGACACCGGCTCGATCACCCGCGGGTCGCGGAAGTGCTCGGCGACGACCAGCGCGGCCGTCCGGACCTCCTCCTCCGGGTGAGACAAGAGCGACATCGCCGGCGCGAGCACCGCGTCGCCGTAGGAGCGCAGCGACTCCAGCACCCGCGTGCGGAGCCAGCCCGCCAGCCCGCGCGCGTGTTGGAGGATCGCCAGCGTCATCTCGACCGGCTGCCCGGTGGCAAGGATCACGCCAATGGCCTGCCGCCGCACGCCGTCGTCGCCGGCGCCCAGCGCCTCCAGCATCGCCTTCCGGACGGCCGGTGGCGTCCGCCGAGCCGCCGCCTCCAACCACACGACCGCTGCCTGTCGCGACACGGCATCGCCATTCTGAAATCGATCGAGCATCAACGGCAACACCCGAGGGTCGTCGATCTTCGACAGCGCCTCCATGGCCACCTGGGCGATGCGCGGCTCCGAGTCCTTGGAGAGTCTCAGGATCAGGTCCACCTGCTCGCGCGGCTCGCGCTCGGCGAACAACTTCTGGGCCGCCGACTGTCGAATCGCGGCCGGCCCCTCGGTGGCGGCCCGCTCCAGCAGCGCGAATCGCCCCGCGCCGGTCAGGCAGAGCACCGCCTCCCAGCCGAGCCGCTGCCGCATCGGGTTGCGGTCGCGAATGAGCCCCTCACAGGCCGACTTCTGGATGCCCTCGGCGAATCGCCCGAACAGGCGGAACAGCCCGGTGCGGACGTGGGGCGGCTTGCCCTCGGTGGTCTCGAGCAGCAGCAGGGCGGAGTGCTCGTCGGCGCCCGCCACGACCACGTCGCCGGCCGCGCCGCGCACGGCCGTGTCGCCGTGGCCCAGCAACCCCGTGACGTCGGCGGGACGCGCACTCTTGCGCAGCTCGACACAGAGCTGGTCCCGCTCGTCGAGCGATGACCACCCCGAGACCTGGAGCTTCTCGACCAGCTTGTTCCGGGCGCCGAAGATCGCGGGCATCATCGCGGCCGAGTCTGGCACGTCCGTCGCCGCGACAAAAGGCCTCTCGCGACCGCGGAGTGGCTACTGGTCGCCGCCCGGGGCCGCAGCAGCAGCCGGAGCCGCCGCCTTGGGCGCCTTCGCCGGCACGTCGGCCAGGAAGATGCCATCACCCTCGGCCGGCGCCTCGACCAACGGTTTCCAGTTGGCGAGCACGCCCGAGCGCCCCGAGAAGAACACGCCGTCTTCGTCGCCCCAGCGATCCGCCGCGACCATCACGCCGTTCCAGCCGCGCAGTTGCTGCGCCCAGTAGCGGTAGATGTCGGACTCCTCGTCGATCCAGTTGGTCGGGAAGCACAACATGTCGGGCCGCGTCTTGCGGACGTGGGTGAGGAACCGCGGGTCGTTGATGTCCATGCAGATGCCGACGGTGGTCTTGCCCCAGGGGGTGTCGAACACCGGGTACGGAAGATCACCGGGGTTGGCCCAGGTGTGGTCGTCGATGTACAACAACCGCTTGCGGTAGTTGGCCTCGAGCTTGCCCTCGGGGTTGATCACCATCGCCGCGTTGTAGAGCTTGCCCTCGTTGTCTTCCACGTAGCCGGTGACGATCCAGGCCCCGAACTCCTTGGCCATCGGTGCGAACACGCGGGCGGTGGGTCCCCGGGGCATCTCCGACATCGGCCGCACCACCTCGGGGTTGGGGAAGCGGTAGCCGGTGGCGGCCATCTCGGGCAACACCACCAGCTTCGCCCCTGCCTCCAACGCCTGCCGGGTGAGGGCGGCGAGCTTGTCGAGGTTGGCGTTGCGTGCGCCTCGACGGGGGCGGAACTGGACGACGGCGATCAACATCGGCCTGCCATGTAACCGGATCGGGCCGGTGCTACCGCAACTCGACGTCCACCCAGGCGGCGGTATCGCATGAATACTCGGCATTTGGAGACGCGACCAGCCGGAGCTCACCCGGCGACACGCCGATAGTACCTGTCGCGACAGCATCGTCGTAGTTGACGATCGGGGGGCTCGTCCACAGCGTCGCGTCGTCTTGCACCACCGAGAAGGTGGCCCCGTCGCCACACCGCTGCGTCCAGTCCTGGAGCCCCACCATCGCGGAGAAGCTCGTGACCCCACCGGGCACCGTGAGCACCACGTCGCTGGGGGCGTGCGCGAACAGGCCGGTGCAGTGGTGCTCGCCCGCGATGGTGAAGCCCGGGCCCCAGTTGGTCGCGTCGACCAGGAGCGAGCCCCAGCCCACCGTGCCGGTCGGCGCCAAGTCGGCCGCGCGGTACACCCCCGCGTCGGCGGCCGCGCACGGGGCCGCGTCGCGCCCCAGGAGGGTGCTGAGCCGCGTGTGAATCCAGAGGCGAAGGTCGTGACGGCGCTGGTCGAAGCTCGGCCCGTAGCCGAGCAGGTCGTCGTACACGTCGTCGCGAATCAGCGCCGCCGCGTCGACCACCTGGGCGTCCACCACGCTCCACGCCCCCGGGCCCGCGAGCAGCTCGTCGACCAGGGCGTCGATGTCGACCCCCATCGCGATGGCGCGCGTGAGCACCGGGTCGGTGTAGGCGGCGCCCGATACCGGGTTGTAGGCCCAGGGCGAGGTGAGCCACGGCGCGGAGGGATCCACCGCGAGGGCCTGGCTGAAGTAGTAGGGGTAGCCGAGGTCGGCGTCGAGGTCCCATGCGACGATCGACCAGTATCCGCCGAGGTTGTAGAGGTAGAAGTTGTTTCCGTCGGCGCTGAATGTGTCGATGCCCCCGAAAACCGACCGGGTCACCGACATGCGGGTGAACTCGTCGACGTCCAGGGCCGCCACGAGCTCCTCGTCGCGGCCGCTCGCGACCAGCTCGGTGACGGCGACGAGGTCGCTGCCGTCGGTCGCGGAGGCGGTCTGTGGCACGTACCAGTCCAGGGGGCCGCCGTTGGCAAACCGGTTGAGGCCCTGGCCGTGGTGGCCGTCGGCGGTGCCGTAGAGGTTTCCGCTGTCGTCGCCGAACCAGCGGTGGAGAAACTGGTCGTCGACCGGCTCGAACAACACGTAGAAACCGGCCTGCTCGTCGTTTACGGTCAATCGCGCCCAGCCGGTGCGCGCCGCTGGCAGGCCCGCGCGGCGCAGGATCGAGGTGCCAACGAGCTCGTTCATGAAGCCCGGGTCCTGGGAGCTGTTGTCGAGCTTGAGTTGTTCCAGGCCCAGCCACTCCTGCCCGGGAACGTAGTGGTCGAAGCTGATCTTGATCGATGGCTTGCCGGGGATGAGCGAACCCGCTCCGAAGGCGCGGATCCCCACGGTCTCCACCACGTCGTCGCCATGGCGGAAGGTCGCCGCGTGCCAGGTCTCCGCGTAGGGGTTGTCGCGGACGTCGGCCCACTCTGCCGGGGCGAGATCCAGCACGAAGTCGTGGATGACGGTGGGGTCGAAAACCGCGTCGGTGGGGTCGGTTTCCCCGGGGCCCGGGGCGTCGTCGGGGGACGCCGACTCGGCCGCGGCGACCGGGTCGTCTCCGGCGGTGGCGATGCTCTCCACCGGGGTGCAGGCCAGGAGGAAGGTCACCGCTCAGCGCGGGGGAAAGAAGGCGGCGACGTCGAGTTCGAAGCCCGGCAGTTCCTCAGACAGCAGCCGCTCGTTCACCATGCCGACCGTCTCGAGGCCACGCACCTTCTCGATGTTGCGCGCCATGGGATCCACGATCCAGTACTCCGGCACCCCGCCCTCGGCGTACATCAGGCGCTTGGCGATGCGGTCGTAGGCGCCGTGCCGGGAGAGGATCTCCACGACCAGGGTGGGGGCCGTGGCGATCGGGGTGGCGGTGTCGACCATGCCGTCGCGCCACACCATGAGGTCCGGTTGCAGGATGCG
>CAYHRZ010000006.1:0-298 GCA_964359125.1 uncultured Klebsiella sp.
TGGTCGACGCCGTCGTACCACGTCTCCTCGGCACCGGGGTTGATGTCATAATCCTCGTCGTCGCAGTCGGTGCCGCCGGCCACACTCGCGGCGTAGCCGTCGCCGTCGACGTCCACGAGGTCGCTACCGTCGCAGTCGTTGTCGATGCCGTCGTAGGGACTGTCGGACTCCGAGGGGTTGACGAGGGGGTCGTCGTCGTCGCAGTCCACGTTGTCGTAGAAGCCGTCGCCGTCGTCGTCGGCCACGTCGGCGTCGGGTCCGCCGAAGGCGCCGATGTCGGACACCGAGCCGGCGATGT
>CAYHRZ010000006.1:308-28875 GCA_964359125.1 uncultured Klebsiella sp.
GTGGGTCGCGGCGGCTTTCGCTCTCGTGCTGCTTGTCGACATCGTGGCGTCGATGTCGAAGATCGCGGGGTGCCCGGCGTCGATGGCCGGCGATCCGGCTTGAAGGAAGAGGTTGTCGTCACTGCGGCTGCCGTCGGCGGTGTACGCTTCCAGCATCGGGTCCACGCCCAGGTTGCCACTGCTGCCGGTGGGGTCGGCCCAACCCACCCAGTCGCCGCCGGCGTTGTCGTAGGCGAGGTTGTAGTACCGGTCCGTGGTGGCGCTGGTACCGTAGGCGCCGCCGCCGTCGACCGCCTGGTAGAAGATGTTGTTGACCAGCGACAAGGGCGCGGTGGTGTAGAGGTGGCCGCCGTTGCGCGCGGCGTCGTTCCCGGCCAGGGTGTTGTTGACCACCTCGATCTCGGCGCTGCCCGACAGGTAGAGGCCGCCGCCGTCGCTGCTCGCGGTGTTGTCGGTCACGCGGAGGTTGCTCAACGTCCCGCCGCTGGCGTCGTTGACACTCGCCGCGCCGCCGTTCTTCGCGCTGTTGCCGTGCAGGTAGCTGCGCGCGACCACGAGGCTGGTCGCGCCGTCGATGGCCAGGCCCCCGCCGTAGGCGCCCGCCACGTTGTCGAACAGGGCCAGCTCCCAGAGGTAGGCGCTGCCCTCGGCGCGGATGGCGCCGCCGTCGTCGCCGGCCTCGTTGCCGGTGAAGCGGCCGTTCTCCACCGAGAGCGAGCCCTCGGCGGCCACCGCGCCGCCGTTGCCCAGCGACGAGGTGTTGTCGGCGAAGTCGGTGTCGGCGAGCGTGAAGTCGCCGCTGCCCGCGAGCGCGCCGCCGTCGCCGGTGCGGGCGAGGTTCGACGAGAGCGAGCAGGTGTCGAGTTCGAGGCCCCCGTCCGCGAGGATCGCGCCCCCATCCCCACCGGCGGTGTTGGCGGTGAAGCTGGCGTTGTCAAAGGTCGATTCCGCCGAGCTCGCGGCGTAGATCGCGCCCCCGTCGTCGTCGCTCTCGTTGTCGACATAGGTGCCGTCGGCGTCGAGCAGCGTGGTGCGCTCACCGAGGTACACGGCGCCGCCCTGCGCGCCCTGGTTGCCGTCGAAGGCGCAGTCGTCGAGGTCCACGGTGCTGCCGTCGGCCAGGGCGATGGCGCCACCGCCGGACAGCGAGGTGTTGTCGTCGAAGCGCACCGAGGCCAGCGTGGCGCTCGAGGCCTCGACCAGCGCGATGCCCGCGCCGCTGTAGGCGCTGCCGTCGCTCAGCGTGGAGGTGCTCAGCGCCAGGCTGGAGCCGTCGCGCACGTAGAAGGCCCCGCCACCGTAGCCGGAGGAGGCGCCGGTGATGCTGGCGTCGCGGACGGTGGCGCTGTCGATCACCGCCGAGGCGTGGCCGGTGAGGTAGAAGCCGGCGCCGTAGCCATTCTTGCCACTGGGCGCGTCGACGACGATGTTGGTCGCCACGAGGTCGGCGCCGTCGAGGTAGGCGAAACCGCCGTGGCTGGTCGCGTAGGGTGCCGAGGCCACCACGTCGGCGAGGTCCAGGGTGGAACCGTCGTCGGCGTAGAGACCGCCCCCGTAGGTGGCGGTGCCGCCGGTGAGCGACAGGCCGGTGGCGACCACCGAGGCCCCGCCGGTGGCGTAGACGTGGGCCCCGTAGGCCGCGGTGCTCGCGGTGATGACGACATCCTCGAGGTCGAGGTCGCCGCCGTCGACGTAGATGCCACCGCCCCGGCTGGTGCTGGCGCCGCCGCCGTCGATGGTGACAGCGGAGACCGCGAGTTGGCCGTCGGTGACAGCGATGCCCCGGCCCCCGGCGGGGGCCAGGGTGAGGTCCCGCAGCGTGGCGGCGCGGCGCGTGCTCATGGTGACGACGTCGTTCTTCGTGCCCGGCGAGATGATGGTGACCCCGGCGCCGTCGCCGTAGAGCGTGATCGCCTTGCCGGTGATGTTTACCGACTCGGGCCAGGTGCCGGCCGGCACGTGGATGCTGTCGCCGTCGACCGCCGCGCTCACGGCGGCGGCGATGGTGGCGTAGGCCGTGCCCACCTCGAGGGTGGCGGCCAGCGACGGCGAACTCAGCGCGAGGAGGAACATGGCGGCCAGGGTGGGGGAAGGGGACGCAGGGTGTTCACTTGCCGCCCCGAACGCGGCGCAGCAGCAACAGCCAACCGACGGTGAAAGCGGGCGCGACGGGGGCGCTACTGTTGCAGCCGCAGCCGCCGGGGTCGCCCAGCCACTCCCCGGCGTTGTAGCCGGGGAAGGCGGAGCCGGTGTCGGCGGTGTCGGAAACGGGAGCGGCGGTGTCCATGGCTGTGTCGTCCTCGGAGAAGAGCCCGGTGTCGAGAAACCCGGTGTCGGAAATGGTGGTGTAGAGCACTTCCACCTCGTCGATCTCGAGGGTGCCCTCCACGGTGAAGGTGAAGCTGTCGATCGCGTCGGTGGCGGAGACCAGCGTGGTGTCGTCGTACCGCGCGGTCAGCGCCGTGCCGTCCCAGTCGAGCACCAGGGTCACCCAGCTCCCGGGCTGGGGTGTCGCCGTGAGTTCGCCCACCACCGGGCTGCCCTCGTCGGTGGCGCCCACCCAGCCGAGCCAGGTGTCGCCGCCGCGTAGCAGCGTGGCCGAGCCGAAGTCGCCGTCGCTCCAACTGGCGTCGCGGGTTTCCACCAGGGGGCGCAGGTCGGTGTTGGCGTCGCCGAAGGTGGGGTCGGTGCCGCCCAGGGCCAGTCCGAGGCTGTCGCCCATCGAGTAGAGCGCCTCGAAGCTGCCCGCGTCGTAGCTGACATCGGCCAGCGACAGTCGCCCGGCGTCGGCGCTGAGCTCGCCCATCCGGGTGAATCCGACACCGTCGGCGCTGGTGGCGTAGCCGGTGCCGCCGGTGGCGGGGACGCTGTAGTAGAGGTGGTAGGTGCCACTGTCGTCGACGACCACGCTCGGTGCGCCGAGCCCGGTGCTGTCGAAGTCGGGGCCGGCCGAGAGCACCACGCCCGCCTCGGTGAAGGAGAGGCCGTCGGCGCTGGTGGCCCGGTGGATGGCGCCGTCGCGGGCGAAGTAGAGCGCCACTCCCGTGGACTCCACCACCAGGTCGGGCTCCGCCGCGTTGGCCACCACCGAGGTGAAGTTGCTGAGCGCGTCGGTGGCCACGGCGGTGGCGAGCAGCACGCCGCCGTCGCGGCTGCCTGCGAGCAGGTAGTTGTCACCCCAGCGGCAGAGGTCCGGGTCGGACAGGTTCGTCGCCACCGTCGTGCCGGTGCTGAAGTCCAGGTCGGCCGGGGGGAAGGCGGCGGTGTCGCTGTCGAGCGAGAGCCGCTGGTTGCCGGTGTAGTCGGCCTCGAAGGTCGACGACCCTGTCGACAAGGCGAAGCGGTCGCCGTCGACCAGCCGCAGTCGCGCGGTCAGCGTGAAGCTGGCCATGCCGTCGAGCACCAGCGACGTGGTGTCGGTGACCACCAGCACGCCGTCGCCGAGGCTGCCGCCCTCCCAGTCACCGGGGTCGGTGGCGAAGGAGGTGGCCGCCGACTCGGCGTGGGCCAGGGCGAGGAAGGCGAGCACCATGCCGCCCCCTTCGGTCAGGCGCGGCGAGACTTGAGGGCGGGGTGCGAGGCGGGAGCCTCGTGACGCCAGGTGTGCCATTCAATGCGACGAGTTCTTCCGGTGAGGGCATGCGCGGGCGGCGCCGCCGGGCCGGTCGGCCAGTGCGCGGCGAGAACTGGATGTAAATCCATCATTGAATTACATGTTCTTGATGCGCATCCCCCAGCCCCCGCCGGCGGTCACCGCGGAGGAAGTTGGCGCGGCCCTGGTCGATCGGGCCTGCCACGGCGTCGCCGCCCGGGCCAACGAGGCCTACTGGACCTGGGACGAGTTGCGTCGCCACCCGATGCCCCCCGGGGTGGCGCCGGAGCGCGCCTGGGCCGTGGTGAGCACGCTGAGGAGCCTGGCGGGGCGCGAGCTTTCGCTCCGGGACAAGGACACGCGGCCCTTCAGGGTGTGGATCACTGACTCCACGTGGCAGCAGGTGCTACGCATCCACGTTGCCGACAGCGACCCGTTCGGGGTGCTCGAGCGCGTCGCGGCCTCGCACCAGGACGCATTCCGGGTCGAGTCGCTGATGGAGGAGGCCATCCACTCGTCCATTCTCGAGGGCGCGGCCACCACCCGCCGAGATGCGCGTCGCCTGTTGGAGGAGGGGCGGACGCCGGGAACGGTGGGCGAGCGGATGATCGTCAACAACTACCGGACCATGGCGATGTTGCAGGAGTTGGCGCAGCAGCCACTCTCGGAAGCCTTGCTGGGCGAGCTGCAGCGCTCACTCACCCACGGGACGCTCGAGGACGCCCGGGACGCCGGCCGGGTGCAGGCCGCGGGCGATGAGCGCGTGCGCGTCGTCGATGGCGTGGGCCAGGTGTTGCACCGGCCACCACCCGCCGAGCATCTTCCGGCGCGCCTGGCGGCGCTGTGCGCGTTCGCGAACACCGACGGCGACGGGCTCGCCGACGTGGTCAAGGCGATCGTCCTACACTTCGCGCTCGCCTACGAGCACCCCTTCGTCGATGGCAACGGGCGTACGGCGCGGGCGCTGTTCTACTGGTACCTGCTCCGGCGCGGGCACCCGCTGGTCCGTTACCTGTCGATTTCCCGCGTGCTCGTGGGTGCAAGGGAGCAGTATGGCCGGGCGTTCCTGCACGTGGAGCAGACCGGGGATCTCACCTATTTCGTCCTACACCAGCTCCGGGTCTACGACCAGGCGCTACGCACCCTGCGGGAGCACGTCGATCGTCGCCGTCGTGAACTTATCGCGGTCGAGCTGGAGTTCGCCCGATTTCCGGAGCTCAACGTGCGCCAGAAGGCGGTGCTCCGGGGCTGGCTAGCGGGCGAGCCCCGGGCGTGGACGGCTCGCGCCCACGCCAACGTCCAGGGCGTCACCCACCAGACGGCGATGGCGGACTTGCGGTCCCTCGAGCAGCGGGACCTCGCGATCAGCGTGCAGTCCCGGCATCGACGGTCCTTCCTTCCCGTGGGGGACCTCGCGCGGCGCCTCCGCGATCGCTGACCGCGCGCGTGGCGAGGGCATCCCGCCTCTGCCCGCTACTCCCCGCAGGGATCCACCCACACGTCGACCCGGTCGTTGACGTAGTCGCACTCCTGGTGGCCGTCCTCGCCGTAGGTGGCGCCGTCGATGGTGACGTGGGCGTCGGCTACCAGCGGCCCGTCGTCCCCCCGTTGTTTTCCAGGTCGCACCCCGCGCCAGCGGCCCGGCTGCCCGGGCTTCAAGCCAAGCCTCAGCCCCCGCCGAACACCTCCGCGGCGCCGCTCGCGACGGCGGCCCGTTCGACCCAGCCCTCGATCACAGCGGGGTCCCGCTCGGCGTCCACGCGAGACTCGCCCTCGGCGTCGAGCACGATCCCTCGCGACGCCCGCACCCGGCGGAGGATGGCCCGGGCGGCGGCGACGCGGCCCTCCTGCCGGCCCTCCTGCCGGCCCTCCTGCCGGCCCTCCTGCCGGCCCTCCTCGCGGACAGCCTCGATGTCTTGGTACCCGAAGCGCTCCAGTAGGTTGCGGAGCGTGGCGCGGTCGGCGGCCTCGGCGTCCCAGAGGGCATCGACCGGCACCGGGTTGGCGAGGAACTCCGGCGCGTGGAGCTCCTGCCCCGACGTGGCCACGGTGAAGGGCTCGCCGGCGCGGTACACCTCCACGCGGCGGGGACCCACGAGGCGCATGACCCAGAGCACGCGGGTGCCCCGGGCGAGCAGTTCGTCAATTTTTTCCTGTAGCTTTTCCTCGTCCTGCCCGACCCCGGCGTACGCCACGGCGAAGCCGGGCACGCCGCGGATCCACCCGGGTGGCCCGTCCTCGGGGATGATGGCGATGTCGGGCGCGCGCACGTTGAGGTCGTCGGGGGCGAAGCCGGGGTCCACCCCCGCGCGCCGCACCTTCGGGTCGGAGCGGATCACGCTGCCACCGTCGAGGATGGCGCCGGCGCCGGCGCGGCGGGTGGGGGCACAGTACACCGGGTGGCCGTCGACCAGCTCGTAGTCCGAGCCGGGCGGCAGCTGAGACGCGCGGAAGGGGCCCCGCCCGGTGAGCTTGCGGGTGGACATGGGAACATCCTACTCGCGACTGCGGCCGGTGGGTAGCCCCCGTTGGCCCACCCCTCCTCCCCACGAGGAGCGGCGTGCCGGTCGGGATAGCATGCTCGGCAGCGATGCCTCGCTTCTTCAACACCACTGGCCCCTGCGAACCGCGCATGCACTACATGTTGCCGCCGGAGGCGCGTTTGCCCGAGGTGTCCATGCTGGTGCAGCGCGAGCAGTATTTCGTGCTGCACGCGGCGCGGCAGACCGGCAAGACGACGACGATGCGCGCGTTCGCAGCCCGGCTGCGAGAGCAGGGGGTGGCGTCGCTCTACACCACCCTGGAGCAGTCGCAGGGCGACGAGGACCCCGAACGATGCGAGGCGCGCTGGCTCGACCTCATGGAGGGCGACGCCCGATTCCAGCTCCCGCAGGCGATGTGGCCGCCGCCGGTGGTACCGGGGGTGCCGGGCAATCGGCTGCGCCCGTGGTTGCGGGCCTGGGCGGCCGCGCTGCACCCCGTGCCGCTCGTGCTCTTCCTCGACGAGGCCGACGTGGTCACCGGCCCGCCGCTGGTGAGCCTGTTGCGCCAGCTGCGGGCGGGCTTCCAGGAGCGACCCGGGGGCTTCCCGGCCTCGATCGCGCTCATCGGGATGCGCGACCTCCGCGACTACCTCGTGGCGGCGAAGGACGGGGCCCCGGTGAACCCCGCGTCGCCGTTCAACATCAAGTCGGCCTCGCTCACGTTGCGGGGGTTCACCCGCGCCGAGGTCGCCTCGTTGTATTCGCAACACACGGCCGACACGGGGCAGGTGTTCGAGGCCGGCGCGGTGGACCGGGCCCATGACTGGACGCGCGGGCAACCGTTCCTGGTGAACGCGCTCGCGGCGGAGTGCATGGACAAGCTGGTCACGGACCGCGCCGTGGCGATCACCGCCGACCACGTGGAGGAGGCGAAGGAGCGGCTGGTGATGTCGCGGACGACGCACCTGCACAACCTCGCCTACCGACTGCGGGAGCCCAGGGTGGCGGCGATCATGTCGACGGTGCTGGTGGGTGGCGACGACCTGCCTGCCGCGGGCGACGACTTCCAGTACTGCATCGACCTGGGCCTGCTCGCGCCGGGGTACGCCTCGCCGGAAGTGGCAAACCCACTCTACCGGGAGGTCATCGCGCGTGAACTGAGCTTGAACACCCAGGTGAACTTGTCCTTGCCGCGCGCCGCGTGGTTGCGCCCCGACGGCACCCTCGACGCGGCGGTGCTGGTGGGGACTTTTCTAGAATGGTGGCGAGAGAACTCCGACTTCGCCACGCGGAACACGCCCGATGGCTACCGTGAGGCCACGGTACACCTGTGCGTGATGGCCTTCGTGCAGAAGGTGGTCAACGGCGGCGGGCGGGTGGCTCGCGAGTACGCGGCCGGCACGCGTCGGGTCGACATCTGCGTGGAGATGGCAGGTCGGCGCACCGTGCTCGAGGTCAAGCGCGTGCGGCCGGATCGCGAGTCGCCGGAGCGCGTCGTGCGCGAGGGGCAGGCGCAACTAGGTGACTACCTTCACACGCTGGGCGAGGACGAGGGCTGGCTCCTGGTGTTCGACCAGCGCCCGGGGCTGTCGTGGGACGAGAGGATGTGGTCTCGCGACGTCGTCGTCGGCGGCAAGACCCTCCACCTGCGTGGGGCCTGAGCGGGCGCCGAACCCGAGCGCCGCCGTGCCCCCCACCAGCAGCACCGCGGGCGACGGTACATCGAGGGTGACGAGGGTGTTGACGGTGCCTCCCCGCCGCGACTCGCTCGCCTGGCTGGCCTGGCTCACGGCGAGGACCGGAGTGCCGGCCGGGTAGTCGGCGTGCAGCAGCGCCTCGCGCAGGGAACCGAGCGCACCGGCGCCCATGAACAGCACCAGCGTCTGTCGCGGTTCGTAGCGGGGCAGGTCCACCGCCGTGCCGCCGGCCCCCCGGGCGGTCACCACCACGAAGCGGTTGGCCAGCCCCCGGGCGGTGAGGGGGTGTCCCGAGGCGGTGAGCGCGGAGACGCCGGGGATCACCTCCACCCGGAGCGGGTGCAGCGCGGTGACGGTCTCGGCGAGGCGACCGAAGATCGCGGCGTCGCCCGCGCACAGGCGCACGCAGGGTTCGCCCCGGGTCACCGCCGCGCGGAGCTCCGCGTAGATGGTCTCTTGCGACAGCTCGGCGTCGTGCGCGCGGTGTTTGTCGCCCGCCCGCACCACCCGTCCCCGCGTGAGCGCGAGGATCGCCCCGGGGACGAGGCGGTCGGCCACCACGAACTGCGCACGCCGCAGGGCCTCCCTGGCGGCGAGGGTCAAGAGCCGGGGATCGCCCGGCCCAGCCGACACCACGGTGAGGCCCGGCGCGGGCGCCGGTGCCCCGGCCAGCTCGGCCCAGGTCGCGGTCCGAGCCACCTCGGCCAGCCGCGCCATGCGTCGCCGGGCGTCGGGCTCCTCGGCGCGCGCGGCGCGGCGCAGTTCGCCAAAGTGTTCGACGGCGGCGGGCAGTTCCGGGGGCAGGGCGTCGCGGATCTCGTCGCGCAGGCGGGCGGCGAGGCCCGGACCCACGCCGTCGGTCGACACCGCCACCTGGACATGGCCGGCGCGGTGGATGGCGGGCAGGTAGAAGTCGCAGAGTTCCGGGCGGTCGGCCACGTTCACCCACACCCCCTGCGAGCGGGCGTAGCGGGCAATGGCGGCCGACACAATGGGGTCGTCGATCGCGACGAGCACCACCACCACCCCGTCGATGTCTCGCGGCAAAAAACACCGCTGTTCCCAGGTGATCTCGGCGGCGGCTGCCCGGGTCGCCAACTCTACGCCCACGCGCGGGGCCACGAGGTGCACGCGGGCGCCGGCGGCGAGCAGCCCCCGCACCCGCTGGGCCGCCACCGCGCCCCCCCCCACCACCAGGGCCGCCTTGTCGACCAGTCGCAGGCCGGCCATGTACGACACTGGCGCGTCCCGTACGCCGGGCAGGGGGATCACCTGGCGCACGCTCATGGAGCCTCCGCCGAGCGGGCGGGCTGCGGGGCCGGGGCGCGCAGCCGTCCCACGATGCCGTGGGCTTCCTGGACGAAGAGCTCCGCCTCGGCCACCCGGCGTCGCAGGCGGTCGCCCGCGGCCGAGGGCTCCGCGGCGGCGTGGAGGAAGTAGTAGCCCACCCCCTCGAAGATGCGGCCGGTGTCGTAGTAGTGCTGCTTGAAGGCGGGTAGAACGTCGTCGTCGCCCCGGGGCTCGGCGTGGATTACCGCCAGGAGCGCGCGGGCGGCCAGGTGGAAGGCGCGCGCGCTCGACACCACGGCCCGGCCAGGGTCGGCGTGGGCCAGCTCCACGGCGGTGTCGGCGTCGGCGAGGAGGAAGTCCACCCCGTCGACCACTTCCCCGGCGCACTCCCCCACCCCGCGCACCACGCGGAAGGCCTCGTCGCTTCCCGCCTCCCGGTACACGGAGGGATCCTCCTCGAAGGGTGGTAGTTCCTGGAGCGGCTCGAGCAGGGACTTGAGCGCGGGGCGCCCGGTGGTCGCGACGAAGGCGGCGAAGTCCGGGGCCTCGCTCTGGGCGTAGGCCCGCGCCAGCGCCCGCACCGCCTCGCCGCAGCGCGCCGCCGGCACCTTCGCCACCGCCGAACCGAAGGAGAACCCTCCCGCCGCGCCGCCGAGGATCACCAGGTAGTGCGGCACCACCACGCCGTGCACCGTGCGCGCGGCGCCGTAGAGGCCGATGTCGGCGATGGCGTGCTGGGCGCAGCCGTTGGGGCAGCCGGAGACGTGGATCTTCAGTCGCGACAGCCGGGGGTCGGAGGCCAGGGACTCCAGTTCGGTCACCATGCTGGCGGCCACCGCGCGGGGACGGGTGATGCCGAGCTTGCAGGTGTCGGCGCCGGGGCAGGTGACGGGGTCGGCCAGTCCCTGGGCGCCCGCGCTGCCGAGGCCGAGGGTGCGCAGGCCGTCGCGGAGGGCGGCGAGTCGGTCGGTTGACACGAAGCGCACCAGGAGCCCCTGCTCGGGGGTGATGCGGGTGGTGTCGCCTACTTCCCGGTTCAGCAGCCCGGCCAGCCCTCTCAGTTGCGACGGTGACAGGTCGCCCCGCGGCACGCGCACGCGGAGCGCGACGTAGCCGGGCGCCTCGTGGGGGACCAGGTCCGGACCCGTGGCGAGCGTCTGCCCCGGCGGGTGCGCGGGCAAGTCGGCCACCGGTGGGAGTGGCGGCGTTTCCACCGGTGTCCACGCCGCCTCCACCTCGGCCCGGAAGCGCTCGGTGCCCCAGTCTCCCAGGAGGAACTTCAGCCGCGCCCGCGCGCGGTTCGCCTTCTCGCCGTGGCGGGAAAACACGCGGAGCACCGCCTGGCTGAGGGCGAGGATCTCTTCGGCAGGCACGAAGTCGTAGAGCACCTGCGCCTGCATCGGCACCGCGCCGAGGCCGCCGCCGGCCCGGACCTCGAAGCCTAGGCGCTCAGCTTGCTTGCGGGCCGTGAAGCCGAGGTCGTGTACGCGGCTGAGGTTCCAGTCGGGGTGCTCGGTACCGGCGAAGGTGATCTTGAACTTGCGGCCGAGGGCCTGCCCGTCGGGGTGACGCATCGCGAACTGCGCGAGCCGCAGCGCGTGGGGGGTCACGTCGAAGGGCTCGTGGCCGAGGCCCGCGTTGGCGGCGGCGGTGACGTTGCGCACCACGTTGCCGCACGCCTCCCGGGCGCTCATGTCGGCGCGGTCCAGGTCGCGGAGCAGCGAAGGCGTGTCGGGGAGGCGCACGAAGTGGACCTGGATGTCCTGCCGGGTGGTGAGGTGGGCCACGCCGGAGCCGTACACCTCGGCGATGTCGGCGAAGGCGGCCATCTGCGCGGGCGACAAGAGCCCCAGCGGCAGCTTGCTCCGCAGCATGTGGACACCGTCTTGTCGCTGGCCGTAGATGCCGTGGCGGAGGCGACGCTCCACGAACAGCGGCTCGGGGACGAGGCCCCGCCGGTAGCGGTCCACCTGCTCGGCGAGCTCGTCGATCTCTCGCTGCACGACGGCGCGGTCGCCGGCGACGCGGAAGCTCACTTGCCCTCCACGGCACCGCGCCGGTGCAGCCCGCACTCCGTCTTCGCCAGCCCCGCCCAGCGCCCACCGCGCTCCTCAACCGACGGCGCGGTGCACGGCGCGCAGCCCACCGAGCGGTAACCCCGGGACAGCAGCGGGTTGGTCGGCACGCCGTGTCGCGACAAATAATCGTCGACATCCCGGCGCGTCCACCGGAGCAAGGGGTTCACCTTCCACAGGTGGAAGCTCGTGTCCCACTCCACGGGCGAGGCGCTGGCGCGGTCACCGGTCTGGTCGGCCCGGATGCCGCTCACCCAGGCCTCGAAGTCCGAGAGCAGCCGGCGCAGTGGCTCCACCTTGCGGACTGCGCAGCAACCCTCGGGGTCGGTGGTGTACAGCGGCCCCGGGTCCACGGCGGGTGACACGGCGCGAATCTCGATCCCGAAGTGATCCTCCACCTCGCGCCGGAAAGCCAGCGTCTCGGCGAAGTGGCAGCCGGTGTCGAGGAAGTAGACGGGCAGCGACAGGTTGTCCTGGCGCAGCATCTCCAGCACGCAGAGGGTCTGCGGGCCGAGCGCGCTCACCAGCGCGGCACGGTGTCCGAACTGGGTGACGGTGGCCCGCAACACCTCGCGGGCGTCGTGGTCGGGGACGAGGACGGGGGCTGACATCGAGGCTCCGGGGCAGTGGCCACGCCGGAGGCTCTCCCCCGGCACTTGGCCGGGGGAACGGGGGTCGTTGGGCTATGACCTCGCGTTCGCCCCGGCCGGAGCACAACAGCAACAACAGGTGTTGCAGTCGGCGGCGAGGGCAAGACGGGCGATCATCGAGCGGGGACAGTAGCCCGAGTCTGGGCCGGGGCGCAAGTGGGCGCGGCGCCCCGCGCGGCCCGCGTCGACCGCGGCGCGGCGAATTGTCGCACCAAGCGGACACGGCGTGTGGCTGTCCCGCCCGCGGCTCCGGTTCCCCCGGAGGCGGCCCCGCTCCTCGCGCCCCGGGTGTTCGGTCGGCCGATCTCGGCGCTCCTTCTGTTGACTTGTCAAGCATCCCGTACGAGCGAAATGCGGCAACGGTGACAGGATTTTTTGTAGCCCAGGTCCGGCTTCCCGGGCTTGCGCCCACCAACCGTTGTCGTACCATCGCCCGGCTACCCCTCCCCCCGTTCCACACCCTGGAGTCGTCACCATGTCGAGCCGCCCAACGAGCCCGCGCGCCACCCGGTTGTCCGCTACCCGCTGGGGGCTGCTGCTCCTCGCCGGCGCCGCCCTGCCGCTGGCAGCGCAGGCCAACAGCGTCACGGTGCTCTCCTCCCGGGCCTTCCTCGAACCGAGCGCGGCCAAGCCCGGCGACAAGGACAACTGCCCGCCCACGTCGTCCAGCGCGGACCCGGAGGAGTTCACCCTCCAGGCCCAGATCGTGGTCACCACCCCGATCCTCAACCCGACCCTGCAGCTCGCCGACGACAACAACCCCGGCGGCGTGGAGAAGCGAACCCGCGACGACCTCACGCTCGACGAGTTCTCCGCCACCAACGGCGCGGGCGTCACCGGCGGCACCCGCGACATCGACGACCTCGACGGCGTCGACGACGGCTACCTCGCCCCCGGAACCTACTACGCCTACTTCAACCTCGACAAGACCGGCTACGATCAGGAGACGCTGGCCAACTGCGCCGGCAACTCCATTACCGGCGACCGCGACAAGTACACGGTGGCGCTGCACCAGGACAGCATCGCCGTCACCACCGGCAGCCTCAACGTCGTGGGCGAGCCCTCCACCTCCATCGACCAGAACGACCTGGACTGGCTCGACACGCAGCCCGCCCTGAACTTCGCGGAGCTCGGCGAGAACCTGTGCATCCGCACGAAGTACCGGCAGTCCAGCGCGAACTCCGTGTCGTACCTAGTGGCGCACATCTACCACCACGCCGACCGCATCCAGCTCGACAGCGTGGACCTCTACTACTACGACACCGACGGCGTCGATCCCGGCTCCATCGAAGACGGCATCCCGGGTGTCGACGTGGCGGGCACCACGCCGGCGGGCAGCTACCCCGACACCGTCTACTTCTCTCCCACCGGCACCGCCATGCCGAGCACGCAGTCCACCGGCGACCACTGGGTGGCCAACTACTGCTTCACGGTGGTTGGCGCCGGGTCGAGTCGGTTCATCCCCTACTTCATGACCCAGCAGTCGGGCACCACCGGCACCTGGAAGATCGACACCGGCTACGAGGGCTGGAACTCCGAGCCGCCCCCGATCAACCCCCCGGTGCTGGAGCTGTTCAAGACGTGTGACGCGACGGTGCCCTCGCTCACCGGTGGTTCCACGCAGACGGTGACGGAGACGCTGGAGGTGTGCAACACGGGCAACGGCGGCGCCGTCGACGTGGTGCTGGTGGACAGCCTGCCCGTCGATCCCAACGTGGTGTACTCGTCGTCGACGGGCGGCGGGGTGTTCGACTCCGCCACTTCGACCGTCGAATGGAGCATCGGCGCCATGGCAGCGGACACCTGCCAGTCCTTCGACCTCACCCTCATCGTGAGCCCCGACGCGCTCGACACCAGCATCGACACCAACGCCGGCGCCACCGTGGAGGGTGGGATGGAGATCGACCCGACGGTGTCGGTGTCGGACTCCACCACCGAGACCTGCACCATCCCGGTGAACCCGTCGTACGCCACCCTGGCGATGGACAAGGCGGCCACCAGCTACGTCGACAGCGACGGCGACGGCACGCTCTCCCCGGGCGACACCGTCAACTACACCATCAGCTACAGCAACACCGGCACGGCGGCAGCCACGGGCGTGGTGCTCACCGACGACCCCGACGAGACGTACGTCGCGAACATCTCGGGCCTGTCCGGCGGTACCTACGACGGCAACACCGTCACCTGGAGCGTCGGGAGCATCGCCGCGGGGAGCAGCGGCAGTGTCACTTACTCCGCCATCCTCCAGGGCGCGGGGGCCTTCTCGCATGGCTCCACGAGTGTCATCAACACGGCCACGATGACCGCCAGCAACCACAGCACGCTCACCGACACCGAGACGGTGGCGGTGGCTGCGGCCGCCGCGCTGGCCATCGAGAAGACCGCCACGGGCTTCGCCGACGCCGACGGCAACGGGGTGCTCTCCCCGGGCGACACCGTGTACTACGAGCTCGCCTATACCAACACCGGCAACGCCGACGCCACCACCGTGATCGTGTACGACGACGTCGACGAGACGCTGGTCGACGCGGTCGGCGCCATCTCCGACGGCGGGCTGTGGGACGGGGACCAGATCGGCTGGAGTCTCGGGACCGTGGGCGCGGGCGACACGGGCATTCTCACCTACGAGGTGACGGTGGCCGCCGCCGGCACTTTCGCCGACGGCAGCACCGATCTCGTCAACACCGCAAGCATCGAGAGCCACGAGCTTGGCCCGGTGTCCGACACCGAGACGGTCGCCGTGCAGGCCTTCGCCGCTCTCGCCATCGACAAGGTGGTGACGGGCTACACCGACACCGACGGCAGCGGCGGCCTCTCGCCCGGCGACACCGTCAGCTACTCGGTGACGGTCACCAACAACGGCGACGCCGACGCCACCGGCGTGACCCTGGCCGACGACTACGACCAGGTGTACGTCGTGTCCACCAGCAGCACGGGCACCGACAACGGCGACACCATCAGCTGGACGCTCGGCACCCTCGTGCCGGGCGCGTCGTCCAGCGTCAGCTACACCGCCACCCTGGGCGGCGCCGGCACCTTCGTCCACGGCAGCACGGCGGTCAACAACACCGCGACCGCGGACAGCGACCAGACGGGCGGCGTGTCGGACAGCGAGAGTGTCAGTGTCACCGCCGCGGCCTCGCTGAGCGTGGCCAAGTCCGCCACCAGCTGGAGCGACCTCGACGCCGACGGTGTGCTCTCGCCGGGCGACGAGGTGACCTACGTCGTCAGCTACGCCAACACCGGGAACGCGGCCGCCACCGGCGTGACGCTGGTCGACGACCCGGACGAGGCGTACGTGAGCTTCGTCGATACCCTCGACGGCACCTGGGACGGTGACACCGTGAGCTGGGGTATCGGCACGCTCTCGGCGGGTGCCACCGGCAGTGTCAGTTACACCGTCACCCTCGTCGGCGCGGGGGCCTTCGCCCACGGCGACACCGACGTGATGAACCTCGTGGTCGTCGACAGCAACGAGACCGGTCCGGCCAGCGACACCGAGATTGTCACGGTGTCGGCGAGCGCGAGCCTGGAGATCGACAAGGTGGCCACCGGGTACACCGACACCGACGGCGACGGCGTGCTGTCGCCCGGCGACACGGTGCAGTACACCCTGAGCTACCAGAACACGGGCAACGCCGCCGCCACGAGCGTGACCATCACCGACACCCCGGATCTCACGGCGGTGGCTTCCATCGGGAACATCTCCGGTGGGGGCAGCTACGACGGCGCCAGCACCAGTTGGACGATCGGCACCGTCGCCTCTGGCGGCTCCGGCAGTGTCAGCTACGACCTGGTGCTCGCGTCGGCGGGCTCCTTCGCCCACGGCAGCACCGCCGTGGCAAACACCGCCGTGGTCAACGCGCCGGAGACGGGGCCCAGCTACGACACCGAGACCGTCACCGTGGTGGCGGCGGCCGCGCTGTCGGTGGCCAAGTCCGCCACCGGCTACACCGACCTCGACGGCGACGGCGTGCTCTCCCCGGGCGACGAGGTGAGCTACACCGTCAGCTACGCCAACACCGGCAACGCGGCGGCAAGCGACGTCACGCTCGTCGACGACCCGGACGAGTCCGGGGTGGCGAGCGTAGAAGACATCACCGGCGGCGGCGTCTACGACGGCGACACGGTGAGTTGGAGCCTCGGCAGCCTCGCGCCGGGCGAGACCGGCGGTGTCAGCTACACGGCGGTGATCCTCGGCAACGGGTTCTTCGCCGACGGTTCCACCGCGGTCGACAACTACGTGGTGCTCACGTCCACGGAGACGGGCCCCACCACCGACACCGAGACGGTGAGCGTGACGGCGGGGGCGGCGATCACCGTCGACAAGGCCGTGGTGGGCACGACCGACGTCGACGGCGACGGCTTGCTTTCCCCCGGCGACATTGTCCACTACGCGCTGACCATCGCCAACCCCGCCAACGCGGATGCCACGGGTGTCACCTTCGTCGACACCCCGGACACCACCTACGTGGCGAGCATCGGCAACATCAGCCACGGCGGCAGCTTCGACGGGGCGACCATCAACTGGAGCGTGGGCACGGTGGCCACCGGCACCAGCTTCACCGTCACCTACGACGTCACGCTCGCTGGCGCGGGATCCTTCGCCGACGGCACCACTGCGGTGGGCAACACGGTGGTCGTGGACAGCAACGAGACGCCTCCGGCGTCGGATACCGACAGCGTCGACGTGGTGGCGGCCGCCGTGCTCACCCTGACGGCGAGCGTGGCCGGCTACACCGACACCGACGGCAACGGGGTGCTCTCCCCGGGCGACGCGGTCACCTGGCAACTCGACTACCAGAACGTGGGCAATGCGGCGAGCACCGGTACCACGCTGGTCGACACCGCCGAGGCGCCTTGGGTAGCCAGCGTCGACAGCACCACCGGCGGCGGGGTCATCGCCGGTCTCGACATCAGCTGGGACCTCGGCACCCTCGACGTGGGCGAGACCGGTAGCGTCACGTGGACGGGCACGCTGGCCAGCCCGGGCACCTTCCCGGCAGGCACGACGAGTGTCACCGACGACGCGACCTTGGACAGCAACGAGACGGCACCGGTCTCCGCCGCCGCCGCCACGGTCGTGACGGCGTACGCGCTGCTCACGGTCGACAAGTCGACCACCGGCTACACCGACAACGACGCCAACGGCGTGCTGTCGCCCGGCGACACCGTGCACTACGCCGTGGCCTACGCCAACACCGGCAACGCCAGCGCCAACAACGTGAGCGTCAGCGACGACCCCGACGAGACGGCGCTGGCCAGTGTCAGCAACATCACCGGCGGCGGCAGCTACGACGGCAGCACGATCGGTTGGTCGCTGGGCACCGTGGCGCCCGGGAGCAGCGGCACGCTGACCTACGACCTGACGCTCGGCAGCGCGGGCACCTTCGCCGACGGGAGCACGGCGGTGAACAACGTGGTGGTGGTCGACAGCGACGAGACCGACCCCGCAACCGACGCCGAGACGGTGACGGTGACGGCCGACGCCGCCCTGGTGGTGGCGAAGACGGCCACCGGCTTCGCGGACAACGATGGAAACGGCGTGCTGTCGCCCGGCGACGACGTGAGCTACACCCTCGACTACCAGAACGCCGGCGACGCGGCGGCGAACGCGGTGCTGCTCACCGACGACCCCGACGAGACCTGGGTGGATGGGGTCAGCGGCATCACCGGCGGCGGTAGCTACGATGGCGACACCCTGAGCTGGAGCATCGGCACCCTCGCGCCGGGGGCCAGCGGCAGCGTGAGCTACGTCGTCACGCTCGCGGCGGCGGGCGTGTTCCCCGACGGCGTCACCCCTGTCGACAACGTCGCGGTGCTGTCCTCCACCGAGGACGGCCCGGTGTCCGACGCCGAGACGGTCGACGTGGACGCGGCGCCGATCCTGGTCCCCGGCAAGTCGGTCAGCAGCACGTCGGCGGTCACGCAGACCTTCGCCAACAGCCTCACCGCGTGGAGCAACGAGTCCGCGGCGGTGACCAGCGCGGCGGCCACCAGCACGGTGACGACGTCGACCCGCATCGTCTACACGCTGTCGGTGGCCAACACCGGCACGGCGACGGCAAGCGGGGTCACGCTGGAAGACACGCTGCCGAGTGGCACGAGCCTGGAGTCGGCCACGGGGACCTACACGACGTCTGGGGGCGTGATCACCTGGGCCGTGGCGGACCTCGAGCCGGGCGCGAGCGAGACGGTGACCCTGTCGGTGACCACGGACTGAGGGCCTCTCCTCAGTCCGTCGACGCCGCCCAGCCCATCACCTCGCGGAAGTCGCGGTCGGACGCCGCCCCGAACAGGGGGTGGCGCCCGAGCCTCGCCTTTGAGAGCGCCGGAGAGGTGACTCCGCAGCAGAAGCGGGCAACGACGCGGGGCGAAGCGAGCACGGGGAACTCGGCGCGGAGCGAGGTGAGCACCTCGCGCCCCGGCAACGGGGGCGGCGGCGTAGGCGCGGGCAAGAGCAGCGCGGTCCCAGTGCGGCAGCGGGTGCAGTGCCCACAGTCGCGGCCCAGGTCCTCGCCGAAGTAGGCCACCAGGCGCCGCGTGTGGCAAGAATCGGCCTCCACGAAGGCCGCGATCTCCCGTACGCGGGCCACCTCCCTGGTCTCCATGGCCTCGAAGCGCGCACAGAGCTCAGCTGCCAGGGCCGGGAGGTCCGCGGGGCGGCGCTGGACGACGATCCGCTCCTGGACGCCGGTGGCCACCAGCTCGAGTTGTCCCTTCTCGGCGAGGTAGTCCAGGGCCCGCACCACCCGGTCCCGGGGCTCGCCCAGCCGCTCGGCGGCCGCGCCGAGGTCCAAGCGGTGCCAGGTCCGGCCGGCGGTGGCTCCGTCGAACACCGCGCCGAGGAACGCGGCCCGCGCGGGGTCGAAGCTGGCCACGATCGTTTCCCTCGGTTGGAGGAACTTCCACCGGTACTCGGTGTAGATCGGGGTTCCCCGGGCCACCCAGCCGTCGAGTTCCAGGTAGGTGACGAGTGTCTTCACCACCA
The DNA here is from genome assembly GCA_964359125.1 of uncultured Klebsiella sp. GTDB lineage: Bacteria > Myxococcota_A > UBA796 > UBA796 > SXON01 > SXON01. The sequence continues at coordinate 19,087 of CAYHRZ010000006.1, forward strand.
GTTCGCGCATGTCGTGGGCGTCGGACAGCGAGCGGAACGAGACGCTCCCCTCGGTGTGGAACACCGCGCGCAACACCCCGGTGACGGAATCGAGGGTGGGCGTGTCGCCGTAGGCGAAGTTGGCGAGGGTGGGCAGGTCGTCGCGACAGGCGAGCATGCGGCACTCGGAGGGCAACCCGTCGCGGCCGGCGCGGCCGATCTCCTGGGCGTAGCTCTCCAGGCACTTGGGCAGGTTGTAGTGGATCACCGCCCGGATGTTGGCCTTGTCGATGCCCATGCCAAAGGCGATGGTGGCCACGATGACCCGGTGCTCCCCGTCCATGAACGCCTCTTGCACGCGGGCGCGCTCTTCGGCCTCCATGCCCGCGTGGTAGGCGCGGGCGGCCACCCCGCGCCCGCCGAGCAGCGTGGCGACGCGTTCCGCCGTTTTTTGCAGGGTGACGTAGACGATGGTGGGGCCCGCGAAGGACTGCCGCAACAGCGCCTCGTCGCGGGTGTCACGGGTGACGGGCTCGAACTCGAGCGCGAGGTTCGGCCGGTAGAAGCCGGCTAGCACGCGGTCGCCGGGGGCGATGTGGAAGGCCTCCGCGATGTCGCTGACCACCGGCGGGGTGGCGGTGGCGGTGAGCGCGAGCACCCGCCGGATGCCCAGGCGCTGGGCGTGGGTCGCGAGCTTGAGGTACTCGGGGCGGAAGTTGTGACCCCACTGGGAGATGCAGTGGGCCTCGTCGATCGCGAGGAGCGAGATGTTGGCCCGAGCGATCCGCTCGACGAAACGCTCGTTGAGGAATCGCTCCGGGGCCACGAACAGGAGTTTCAAGTCCCCCGACGCCATCGACGCGAACACGGCGCGGGACTGCTCCGCGCCCAGGGTGGAGTCGAGTCGCGCGGCGCGCACGCCCTTCGCGCACAGCCAGTCCACCTGGTCCTTCATCAGCGCCAGGAGCGGCGAGACCACGAGCGTGGTGCCCTCCAGGAGCAGGGCCGGGAGCTGGTAGCAGAGCGATTTCCCGCCCCCGGTGGGGAACACCGCCACGGCGGGGCGTCCAGCGAGCAGGGCCTCGCACACCTGGGCCTGCCCGGGGCGGAAGTCGGAGAAGCCGAAAACGTCGTGGAGGAGGTCTCGGGGGGCCATGGCGGGGCGACTTAGCAAGCCCCGTGCCCGCGGGACGACGCGGCTTTTCGGTGGGCGGGGTGACGGCTGTCCGCCGGGGTGACGGCATGCCCGCCGGGCGTTCGACGGACGGGGCGGCGCCCAGGGGCTGAATTGTAGCACCGACTACATTTCTGGGAAGTCGCTCGCGCTCGCGCTATTGTACCGGGATGCAGGTGATGATGCGCTTACACCGTCTCGTCTTTCTCGCTGCACTCCTGGTGTTCGCGAGTGTACACCCCGAGGCCGGGGCCACGATCCGCCGCACGCCGGGCTCGTGGCTGTTCGGCCAGCGCACGGTGTTCTCCGACGGGACGGCGACGCCGATCTTCCACCCGCTGAGCGAGCCGATGTCGAGCGCCGGCATCATCAACGTCCGCGTGTCGACCGAGTTGGCGGAGACGTCGGGCAACTGCAAGCTGCGCCCTGCACTGCGCTGGTCCGACGACGGCATCGGCTGGGGCTCGGCCAGAGCCATCGTCGCCACCTACCGCACGACGACCGGCATCGACTACGGCTCGGCCTACGTCGACATCACCGCGCTGGGGACGCCGAAGCCCTGGGTGCAGTTCGGGTTGGAGGTGGCCAACACCACCGGCTCGCGGGTCGAGGTGTGCAACGGGGCGCTGCTGGTCGACCCGAAGGAGCGGTGAGGGTGCGTGACGCCTCGGCGAATCGTACGCCGGCGGGCAGTACGAGCCCGCCGACGGTCGCCACGTGAGCGCGGCAGCGCTCGCGCTGCTCCTCGCCGCCCCGGCACAGGCGAGCCGGTTCAATGCCACCGAGGAGACGGTCTGTCGCACCGCGGCTTGGGTGGTGATCGGGCGGGCCACCGATGTGGGCCAGTCCTTCGTGAACAGCCAGGGTCGCGTGGCCTCCCGCTACCTCCGCGACGTCCGCTTCACGACGGAAGCGGTGGTCCACGGGGAACCCTCTCCGACCTTTACGTTGCGGGTGACCGCGAGCGCGCTGCCCGGGGAAACAGGTTTTCACTCGTTCGATCCAAGGCTTAAGTCCGGAGCAAGGTACTTGTTGGTCCTGACGTTTCGTCCCGACTCGTTCGGGAACCCCGACGAGGAGCGGCTGGGTCTTGGGTTTCACCACGAACTATCGCCCCGCGGCACGCTGCCCCCCGACGACCTCCTGAGTGCGATCTGGTCCGAGCACTGCGACGCCCCCCCCGGGGCGCTGGCCTCGCTCCGACCGACCGAGCCGTTCCTCGAGTTCATCCCGGCCTGGGCGCTGGCCTGGTGCAAACACTACGAGCCGGTCGAGCGATAGTGCCGTGATGCGCGCCGACGCCGCGTGCTGGCGAGTCTGGTTGCTGCCCTTGCTGGCGGGGTGTGACTTCCTGGGGCCCGTGGATTCTGTTGCCGTGTCCAAGGACGGGACCGAGGCCGGAACCGAAGGCGGGGGCGGTGTTCCCGCGCCCACCGAGGAGCAATGCTCGCCGGAGGAGGGTCCGCAGGCCTGCTTGTACGTGTACTCGCTACCTCCCGAGAGGATTGACGAGATACCGGTCTGGCCGGTAGAACAGAGCATCATCTACCCTCATTTCTGCCGGGGCGAGTCCGCGCCGGTTGTCGTCTACGTCAACGTGCTGGGGAGCGTCACGGACAACCGGTTCGCGCTCTTCGGGGGCCGCGGCCTCCGGGCCAGGGTGGAGGACGCCGCGAAACGTTGGTTGGCGATGGACGACGGGCTGCGCTTCGACGTGTCGGTTTCGACGACCTGGGCGCCGGAGCGCGCCGCCGACACGCGGGACGCGGCGTCGGATGTGGTTGGGGATGGGGCAGCGCCACCGGAAGCGCCGTACGCGACGGGAAGTGCTGAGTGTACGCCCAGATTCGGAGAACCTTGTCACGCGCTGGAGTGTACGATCACCATCTTCACGTCGAACGACGCCGGCCCCCTCCAGTACACCACCCACCGGTCGTCGATCCCGTCGGACACGATCAGCCTCGAGGCCCTGGTGGAACACGAGTTCGGCCACGTGCTCGGCCTCGCCGACACCAACCTCTACCCCGGCTACGCGATGGGCCTGTGGCCGGGCCCGGGTGACGTGCCGGAGAACCCGCACCGCGACGAGTACGTCGCCGCCTGGTACATCTACGGCCCGAGGTAGTCCCTCCGTCGGCGCCGAGGCGGCGGCTTGCGGTCCGTGCTAAACCAAGGCAGTGCTCGGACGAGATGGCCCGCTCACCCTTCGTGAATTCGTGACCCGCGAGCCGGTGCCGCTCGCCTCGGTGTTCGCCGAGGTGCTCGCGATGCTCGCCGAGCGGCCTGATGCCGTGGTGCACGGGGCGCGCGCGGTGAACGCCTACGCGGCCACCGAGCGCATGACCGAGGACATCGACGTGCTGAGCACGCGCGCTCGCGGCCTGGCGGGAGGTGGTCGCCGAGCGCGTCGAGCCCGACGCCGACGACGAGTTCGGGGGCTAGACGCGCGGCGGCGCCGCGCCCTACGCCAGCGCTCGCAACAGCGCGTGGTGCAGCGCGTGCCCGCCGCGGTAGGCCACCAGCCGCACGCGGGCACGGCCGGGGACCAGGGCCAGGTCCCCCACGGCGTCGAGCGCCTTGTGACGGGCCACCTCGTCGCCGGCGCGGGTGCCGCCGGCGTTCATGGGGCCCTGCTCGTCGAAGACCACGGTGTTCGCCAGCGAGGCGCCGCGGGCGATGCCCAGGGCGAGGAGCCGCTCGGCGTCTTTGCGGAAGCCGAAGGTCCTCGCCCAGCCGAGCTCGCTGGCGAAGCTGCCATCCACCAGGCCACTCCAGCGCTGGCTGCCGACCGACGGGTGCGGGAAGTCGACGCGGACGTCGACTTCGAGCGCCTCGCAGGGGTGCAGCTCCGCCCAGGCCTCGCCTTGTTCCACCCGCACCACCCGGGGGACCGTCCAGGTGCGGACGGGCGCGTCCTGCGTGCGGATGCCGGCCATGGCCAGCGCGCCCACCCAGCCCAGCGCGGCGCCGTCTAGAATGGGAAGCTCGTCGCCCTCGACCACCACGTCGAGGTTGTCGACCCCGGCGCCGACGGTGGCGGCAAGCAGGTGCTCCACCAGGGCCACCCGCGCGGTGCCCACACCGAGGGTGGTGGCGAGGGTGGCATCCACGACGTTTTGGACGTGCGCGGGGATCACCACGCCCCCCACGATGAACCGGCGGCCGCTGTTGACCGGGGCCGGCAAGAGGGTGACGCTGGTGGGCTGCCCGCTTCGCAGGCCGATACCCGCGACGGCGTGCGCCCGCGCGAGGGTACGCTGGAGGGTCATTCGCGGCTCGCGGGCATCAGTCCAGTCACGGTGGCGCCGACGGCTATTCCGTGCGCGGCGAACCATCCCTGGTGAACCTCGATCGCGTACATCGCCGGCGCCCCCGAGGGGGTGAGCGCGGTGGAGAGCGGCGTCATGTCGGCGATCGACACGATGCGGCCGTCGGCGCCGACGAACGCGATCGAGAGCGGCAGCGGCGTGTCTTTCATCCAGAAGTACCGGGGGCGCGCCTCGGGGTACACGAAAACCATGCCTTCGTCTACCCCTAGAGTGGTGTTCCCCATCAATCCTCGCTCGCGCTCGGCCGGTTCGTCGGCGACCAGGACGGTCAACGCCACCCCGCCCACGAGCAGCTTCACTCGAACAACCCGCCGCGACTTCCCGCTGGAACAAAGCCCACGAAGCGCGCCCCCGCCTGGGTGAGCACCCGCCCCTGGGGCGTGCGCTGCAACAGCCCCTCGCGGATGAGGAAGGGCTCGTAGACCTCCTCGATGGTGTCGGTTTCTTCGCCGATAGCCGCCGAGAGGTTGCCCAGCCCCACCGGCCCGCCGTCGAAGCGGAAGGCGATGGTGTGCAGGATCTTGCGATCCATGGCGTCGAGGCCCGAGGCATCCACCTCGAGGCGGTCCAGGGCGCGCCGGGCGAGGTCCAGGGACACGCGGCCGTTCTCGACCTGGGCGAAGTCGCGGAGCCGTCGCAGGATGCGGTTCGCGATCCGCGGCGTGCCCCGGCAGCGGGTGGACAACTCGTCCAGGGCGTCGTCGTCGACCGGGAGCGCGAGGCGCGCCGCGCTGCGGCTGAGGATGAGCCGAAGTTCCTCGGGGGCGTAGAAGTCGAGCACCGCCGAGATGCCGAACCGCGCCCGCAGGGGGCTGGTGATGAGGCCGGATCGCGTGGTGGCGCCGATGAGGGTGAAACGCTTGAGCGGCACGGAGATGGTGTTGGCGCCGGGGCCGCTGCCGGTGATGATGTCGAGCCGGTAGTCTTCCATCGCGGGGTAGAGAATCTCTTCCACCACCCGGTTGAGACGGTGGATCTCGTCGATGAACAGCACCTCGCGGGGCTGCATGCTGGTGAGGATGGCGGCGAGGTCCCCCGCCCGCTCCAGCGTGGGTCCCGATGCCAGCCGCATCGGCACGCCCAGTTCCTCGGCGATGATGTTGGCCAGCGAGGTTTTACCGAGACCCGGCGGCCCGGAGAGCAAGACGTGGTCGAGCGGGTCGCCACGCTGCAGGGCCGCCCGGATGTAGACCCCCAGGTTGTCCTTCACGCGGGCCTGGCCCACGTAGTCGGCCATGCGGCGCGGCCGCAGGGCCGGATCCGGCGGGTCCTCGTCGCTGGGGTCCACGAAGCGGCTCACGCCGTCAAACTATCCCGAACGGCGCCTGATCGGGTGTTCAGCGACCCTTGGCGAGCCGTTCTAGGGCCAGGGGGATGCGCTCGCCCAGCGTCGCCGCAGACTTTCCCAGCTCGGCGAGGTGGGCGAGGGCCACGTCGATCTCGCTACGACGGTAGCCCAGTTGGGCCAGGGCGAGCGGGAGTTCGTCGTCGACCGCAGGCGGGAGTGTGCTCACCGGCCCACCGCCCACCAGCTTGCCCTTGAGCTGCAAGACGATGAGCTCCGCCGTCTTCTTGCCGATGCCCTTCACCGCCGAGAGTGTTCGGACGTCGCCTTGGTTCACCGCTGTGGCCAGGGCATTGGCGTCGAGCGCGTCGAGGATGGGCAGCGCCTTGGCCGGCCCGATGCCCGAGATGTCGATCAGGCGCATGAAGATGGCTCGCTCGTCGACGCTGGCGAAACCGTAGAGCTCCAGCGTGTTCTCGGCGACCTGCGTGTAGATGTGTAAGGCGACGTGATCCCGGGCCTCCCGGACGACACGGGGGGCGGCCCACACCTCGTAGCCCACGCCGCCGACGTTGATCACGAGGCGGTCCGCGCCCCGCTCCACCACCTCGCCCCGCAGCCAGGCGATCACTTGCCACCGCTCGGCGCGAGCGCCTTCCGCGCGATCTCCGTCCACTGGTCGCGGCCGCGCTTCCGCCGCGAACCGAACGCCGCCTCCAAGACCGCCGCGTGGGGGTTCGGCGGCCGGTCGGCGGTGGCCACACCGGCGAAGATCAGGTGGGTGATCGCGATGGCGATGGCGTCGGCTTCGTCGGCCAGCCGGGGGGCCTCCACCCGGCAGTGGTGCGCCACCATGGTGGTGACCTGCGCTTTTTCGGCGCGCCCGTTGCCGGTGACCGTTTTCTTGATAGTGTTGGCGTTGTAGGTAGATAGTGGCAGGCTTGCGACGGCCAGCATGGCCACCCCGCGCGCTTGCCCGAGCACAAGTGCGCTGGCGACGCTCTTGTGGGCGAAAATCTCCTCCAGGGCCGCGGCGTCGGGCTGGTGCAGCAACAGCGTGGCACGCAGACCCTCGTGGATGGCGGCCAGGCGCCGGGGCATGGTGTCGGCCACGTCGGTGACGATCACCCCCGAGGCCACCACGCGAAACCCGGGCGTGGCACGCTCCACGACCGCCCACCCGGTCCTTCGGCTGCCGGGGTCGATGCCGATCACGCGCATGGCGGGCCGATCGTAATGCGGCGTTGGCGGTGGCGGGGGCTGGCGGGGTAGGCTCTGCCGATGTTGTTGCCGATGGTCCTGGGGCTGGCGTGGGCGGGAGCCGTTCCCGACGTGCTCGTGGTGGGCGTGCACGTGCCGGGCCTGGTGGGCGAGGCGGCCAACGTCGCGGCCACCAAGCTGGAGGAGGCGCTCGACGCCACCGGCAAGGCCGACGGCTTGGCGCCCTCGATGGTCAGTCGCCGCATCCGTGGCCGAGAGGGGATCGTGCTGGAGACCTTCGCCCTCGGGCCCGGGCGGGAGCGGCTCCGCGACGCGCGGCTGCTCTACGACCGAGCGCAGATCGAGGAAGCCGGCCCGGTGGTCGACGACGCCATCGCGATGTTGTCTCGCGGCATGGAGGTGTCGACCAGCACCCGCGAACTCCACGAGGCCCTCGTGCTGTCGGGCATGACCCGCCTAGCCACCGGCGACGAGGGGGGCGCCTCCTCGCAGTTTCGCCGGGCGGCGACCCTCGACGTGGACCGCGAGCTGGACCCGGTCAACTACCCTCCCCGCGTGATCGAGTTGTACAACGCCGCGCGGGCCGACGTGGCCAAGAAGTCCCCCGCGCGGGTGACGGTGCAGACGTCGGTGGGCGCCAACGTCTACATCGACGGCAACGCCGTGGGCGCCGCACCCACCGGGCCCATCAACCTGGTGCCGGGCGAGCACTACGTCCTGGTGCGGGCTGCCGGTGGCGGGGCACGCAGCACGGTGATCACCGTGGCCCCCGGCGAGGAACGGGTCGTCGACGTCGCCTTGCAAACCCAGGGGCTGGGCGTGCCGCTGGGCGACGCCTCGGGCCGATCGCGGCAAACCCGCGACCTCTACCGGGCGCTGGGCGAGTTCGACGACAAGGGAACGGTGCTCCTCGGCGGGCAGTTGGCCGACGGGCAGGTGGGTGTGCAGCTCTACTCGCCCATCAGCGGGAACTTCTCCCGGGCGGTCACCGGCGAGGCGGGCGACGACCCGGTCACCGCCCTCTGCGAGTTGGTGCCCACGGTGGTGGGCTACCTGGCCGAGAGCGGCGACATCCGGGCGGACCGCGTGGGCGCGCAGGTGGTGGCGCTCGACATCGGGGCCAACCCGGTGCTCGCCGGCCTGTTGTTCGACCCGCCCCCGCTCGGCGAGGGCGGCACGACGACGGTGGTCACCGAGCAGAAGGGCGTGCCCTGGTGGGTGTGGGCGGGGACGGGCGCCGTGGTGGCAGGCGCTGGCGTCACCGTCGCGGTGGTCGTGACCGGGAGCGACAATGGCGGCGGCGGCACCGTCGAGGATCCCGACCAGGGCACGATTGTCTTTGGCCCCGTTCCCTAGCGACCCGACACGCCGCGCCACGCCCGGCCGGCACCGATCTCGAGCATCGAGCGGAGTCCGACGGGCAGGGGCCGCGCCAGCCACTCGAGGCTGCCGAGGACGCGCTCGCTGCTCGCCTCGGCGGCGAGGGCGCCGGGCGTCGGGCGTCCCGAGGCGATCCACACCCGTTCGCGCTCCGATGCCCAGCGCCACATGGCCTCGGGGGCGTGGACCTCGGCGGCGGCGCCGGCCTCGCTGAACAGCCGCCGCGCGCGGTCGACGTGGTACTCCGCCGTGATCACCAGGCCTCGCCGGGCGCCCCGCTCCAGGAACAAGGCCGCCCCGAGCACGGCCTCCTCGCGCGTGGACCGGGTCAGCGAGCGCGCGACCACCTGGTGCGGCGCCGCGCCGAGCTCGGCGAGCATGTCGGACACGAGGTCGGAGCCGGAGCGGTCCTGTCCACGCAGGCGCGCCTCGAGGGTGGCCACGAACCGAGCGCCGGCCCGCAGCGCGGCGCGGGCTGCGGCCGCGCGGGCCCGCAGCTCGGCCCGGGCGCGCACCGGGTCGCGACGGAGTTCCTTGCCCAGCACCAGCACCGCGTCGAAGGGAAACACCGGCCCGCCCTAACGCCTGGGGCGTCTCGATCCGACTCTGGGAGTGGAGGCTCCCATGTTCCTCGCCGCGATGTCCCTCGAAGTCGAGATGCCTGAGTTGGAAGTGCGCGCCACCCGCGGCGGGCGCGCGATGTACGCCTCCTTGCCCGACATCATGGGCGCGGAGTTGGCGCTGGAGCGCTACGGCGTCGCCCCGGGCGACGCCAGCGTGATCCGCGTCACGATGACGGCGGGGGGAACGGAGCTCGACTGGTCGGAGTTGTCGACCGGCGACGTGAAACTGCGCGTCCACAAGGAAGGCGAGCGATCCCTGTGCACCGCCACCGTCGACACCGGCATCTGGAGTGGCGGGAGTGGCGTGATGATCTACGACCCCAGCGAGGGCCGTGCCGACGAGGTGTCGCGGAGCCCCGGCTTCATGCTGGTCGATGACAACGCCGCCATCGGCGCGCTGGTGTCGTTGGCCCCCGGCGACGCCGTCACGGTGATGGACCTGCGCCGCGACGGGAAGTTGTTGCGCGAGGTGGTGAGCGTGAGCCGACCGTCGGGCACGGTGCGGGTGGAGCGCGCGCACGACGGCGAGCGGATCTGCTTCGTCCGCCCGTAGCGCGGCGGTCGTAGGCCCGAGGGTCGCCGCTTCTCCACCGCGATAGCGGCGGGGGATGGACGCCCCTGCCCTCGCCCGAGCCGCCTTCGACGCCTGGCTCGCGGACCTGCGCGGCAACGCGCTCGACGCCGACCCCCACTTCGGGGGGATCCTTGCACGTTACGGACGCGACGCGGCGCCGCACCGGGCGTTCGGAGCGCAGGTGTCGGCGGACCTCGACGACCTCGCCCGGGAGACGAACCGCG
>CAYHRZ010000007.1:0-315 GCA_964359125.1 uncultured Klebsiella sp.
AGTCCATACAGCTGTCGCGACAGGCCAACTGAGAAGTCGGCAATGTCGATGCTCTCCTGGACCTCGCCCTGTCCCTCGGCGCGGATCTTGCCGACCTCCAGCGAAACCAGCGCGCCCAGGTCTTCCTTCTTCGCGCGGAGGGCCTCGCCCATCTGCCGGATGATCTCGCCGCGCTTGGGGGCTGGCAACTGCCGCCACTCCCGCTGCGCCCGGTCCGCCTCTGCGACCACCCGGTGGTAGTGCTCGACGGTGGCGAGCTCCACGCGCGCGAGCACGCCGCCGGTGGCGGGATTCTCGCTGGCGAGGGTCCCGTCG
>CAYHRZ010000007.1:325-28717 GCA_964359125.1 uncultured Klebsiella sp.
CGCCGGGGTTGTGGTCGGCAAGGCCGAGGCGGTGGAGGACGTCGGTCACGGTGCACCCTGGGAAGGGCGCGGTGCTATCCGATGTACGTACGGCTCGCCTGCGGGTAGAAGGCCAGATGCTGATCGGGATCTTGGCGGCGATGGCGCAGGAAGCGGTGTCGCTGGAGTACGTGAAGAAGGGGCAGGTCGGCACGGCGAAGCCGGCGTTCACGGTGGTTGCCAATGTCGACGCGACCGAACTGGCCGTGCGCGCAAGCTGCGGCGGTGTCTCGCTGACCCGGGGTGGACCCGCGTCGGCAGGCGAGCGCAAGACCTGGGAACTCGACCTGCCGGAGGGGACGCACGCCTGCAGCGGGTCGTTGAGCGTGGCGCTTGCCGACGGCGAGACCGGTGAGATGCCGCTGAGGTTCAGCGTCCAAGTCTTGCCTCGGCTGCGCATGTCGCTCGTAGGTGGATCACTGGACCTCGCGGGCCGGACGCTCTCGGTGACGATGGATCGCCCCGCGTCACGCGTCGAGGTCAGCTTGTTCGGACCGGGGGGCGCGGAGATCGGCGGCGGCATGGCGCCGTCGACGGCGGCCGCGGGCGAGGCGATCGCGGTCGCCTGGTCGCAAGAGTCCGCAGAGGCGCTCAAGCTGAAGTTGAGGGGGTACGACGAGAACGGCTTCTTCGCGGAGTTGGAACTGAACCCTTGGCGCTACAGCATCCCCCACGAAGACGTGGTTTTCGCCACCAACGCGTCGGCCATCGACGCTGCGGAGGTACCGAAGCTCGAGGCGGCGATGCTGGACGTGCACAACACCCTCGCGAAGTACGGCAAGGACGTCGTCATCAAGCTCTACGTGGCCGGGCACACCGACTCAGTCGGCGACGCCGGCAGCAACGACGCCCTCTCGCTGGCCCGCGCCAAGTCGATCGCGTCGTGGTTCGACCGGGCCGGCTTCCCGGGGGCCATCTACTACGTGGGACTGGGCGAGCGGGACCTTGCCGTGCCGACCGGCGACGGCGTGGACGAGCCCAAGAACCGGCGCGCGGTGTACACCCTAGCGGCCAGCGCTCCGGACCTGCCGGGCAGCGCGGGGTGGGCGTTGTTGCACTGAGGCGGCGGGCTAGGCCTGCGCGCCGTCGACGTAGAGTTTCCCGGCGCGAACCTCCGCGTGCCCCCCGGCGAGGGAGGCGGACACTTGGAAGCTCTTCCCGGCGACCACCACGTGCCCCTCGGGGCCCACGAACGCGCTCAGCGTGCCCCGGCGCCACTGCTGGTAGTGCGACGAACAGAACCCCTTCGCGCGCACGGCCCCTCCTCACTCCGGCACCCGGCACGAGGAGGGAGAGGCGGCTGGGGACGGGGTGCTGGCCGAAGTGGCCGGCGCGGCGTGGACCCGCTGCGACAACTGCTGCTCGAACACGGACAGTTTCTCGGCCATGGCGCCCACCCGGGCCTCGGCCTCGGCCGCCGCCTCGGTGCGAACTCGCTCGGCGAGGGAGACGACGTCGTCGGTGCGGCGCTGCAACGCGTCTACCCGTGCCCGCATGTCACGGACCTCGTCGCGGAGTGCCTGCACTTCGGCCGGGCTGGCGTAGCCGTGCTCGCGCAGCACCGTGTGCACGATGTCGCGAATGGTAGGATCCAGCGCTCGCCCTGCGGGGCGGCTGACTCGGCTGAAGAGGGTGTCGATGAGCGACATGCTGTCTCCGTTGACGAGTCAAGAATGTATCACAGTAACCCGCATGTGACAATGTGTTTTCTGACGCATCACCGACACATGAACCACGATCCACCTCAACGGATGTATCAGTCGCCGGGCGCCCAGACCGCAAACACGCCTGGTCCCACGACCTCCGGGTCGCCGCCGTCGTACGCGGACTGGACGTAAACCTGTGGCGGCTCGGAGAGGTCTGCGCGCCCCGCCCTGGCGGGGTAGCCCGCCCAGCAAACGTGCCGGCTGTCGGCCGACACCAGCGGGTGGCTCTGGGTGTACTGGTCGAAGAAGTGTAGGTAGAACAGCATGTCCCGGGAGGGCCAGAACGTCCCGAGCTCAACCGGGGGGCTCCCGTCCGCCGGCACGCGCCAGGCCCGCATGCAGTTGTCGGCGGCGACCACCTCGACGGCGAGCAACCAGGCCCCGTTGGGCGCCCACGAAAACGCCATCACCGGGAGGTCGCTCAACCGCCGCCGCGCGCCGGTGTGCACGTGGACCAGGTCGAGCCCGTCGTAGGCGGAGCCCTCGCCGCCGGTGGCCGACGACACCGCCACCAACGGCTCCCCTGCGGGCGCCCCGGCGATGGCCAGGAGGCCGGGCAGGGTGGCCAGGGTCGTGGGATCGGAGCCGTCCAGGGCGGAGGCCACGAGGCGGCTCCGTCCATTTTCGCCCACGGCGTACACCGCCCGACCGTCGCAGGACACCGGTGCACAGAAACTACCGGGAACCACGTCGTAGACGACGTCTTCGGCGGTTCCAAGCGGATCCCGGAACACCAGCCTGCTGCCCTTTCGACCGGGGGTGCCCACGTGCATCAGTACGCCCTGACCGCCTGGCGCCCAGTTGTAGAACAGGGGCACCCCGCACTCCACCGCCCTCAGCCGCCCCAACTCCGCCTCGTGGACGGCACCGAGGAACAACTCGTCGCCTCGCTGGACGAGCACGCTGAGCGCCCCGCCCCGGGGGTGCCACTGTAGGTAGATGGGCCCCTCGTTGATGCCCTCCCACCAGAGCGCCTGGCGCACGCCGTCGACGCTGACGACGTGCACCCTCAGCGGGCCCACCCGCTCGTCGTCGGTCTCCAGGGCAAACGCGGCCAGCCAGCGACCATCGGGCGACCAGGTGGGCCAGGACCACGCCTCGGTCCGCCGGCCCATCGCGCTCCAGCCGCTGAGACCCGGAGGGATGGGCGACGTGAGTGGGGTCACGCCCGACTGTCCGAGCGCGGCGGTGTAGATCTGCCGGTCGGTACCAACCCACGCGAGGCGGTTCACCCGGTCAGCCCCACGCCGCCAGGACCCGTGGCCACAGGTAGCCGTGGAGCAGGAGCACAAGGACGGGCACGGCGAAGGCGGTCTTGGGAGAGGCGTGGGCCTTCGCCAACCTGGCGGGTCGGCGCGCGGCCTCCACCGCCACCTCGGCCGCCGCCGCCGGGGGGGCGGCGCCGCGCAGCCCGAGCTCACGGGCGGCGTAGATCGCGGAGTCATTGGCGCTGCCGAAGGCTCCCAGCGAGAGTCCGAGGGCGGCGACGCCGGGGAGCACCAGACCCCAGCCGCCACGCCCGACGAGCAGCGCAGCGACCGAGATCACGAAAAGTGGAGCCGCGAGGGCGAAGGAGGCGATGCCCACCCACCGCAGGCGTGAGAACAGGGTGTAGCTTGATGCGAGCTGTTCGGTGGTCAATCGGTTCCTGGGGCCAAGAGCCCGGTGAGCAGCATGCGAATTCCGTCGGTTCCCAGTCGTTCGACGTCGGGACGCATGCCTACGGCACTCTGGCCGGCGAGGCCGTCGATGAACGCCTTGAGGAACAGCGCCACTGCCCGAGGATCCAGGTCGCGGAACGCCCCCTCGGCCACGCCTTGGGCGACCACGCGTTCCGTGGCGCTGACGAACTGCTCGTGCACCGCGTTGACGCGCCGTCGCAGTTCTTCGTCGCGGATCGCCAACTCCGACATCAGCAGGAAGAACCTGGGGGGTGTCTTCAGGCCCGCGAAGTAGTCCAGGTACTTGCGCCCGAGGTCGATCATCTTCACGGTGGCCTGGCGCTCGTCGAGCTCCGCCTCGGCGAGGAACGAGGCGGTGACCGCGAGTTCCTCGTCGACCAGGGCGTCGAACACCTCCCGCTTCGAGGTGAAGTAGAAGTACACCGCGCCCTTCGAGAGCCCCGCGCGCTTCGCGATGTCTTCCACGCGCGCTTCGAGGTAGCCCCGCTCGATGAAGATCGCGCGGGCCGCGCGAAGAATCTGGGCGCGACGTTCGGTCTCGGGCAGGTGGCGGGTCATTCCAGCTTGCAACCTATCTGGAAACCGCGAGCGTGCGCGCGGCGCGTGCATCGCATGCCCCCAGGGTCGGCCTCGGCGTCGCGACCGGCGTCGCGACCTCAGTTCGGTTGGTTCTTCGCGCTCCGTTCACAACGTGCGCCGCTGGGAATATGATGAATGGAGGCGACCCTTGCTCCGCGACATCCTGGCCATGATTGCCGTCCAGGCCCCGTCGGGGATGGTGTTCGGAACGGCCCGGAAGGTCGACGGCAACACCCTGCACTTCGAGCTGGACAGCGACGTGCCCGCCGGCACGGTCGTGGAGTTTCGTATGGAACTCCCTGGACTCGACGAGACCGCGATGGGGAAGTTGCGGGTGGTCGGCGTGCGCCAGGAGCCCGGGAAGGCGGTGAAGACGTGGAGTGCCGCCGTCGTGTCGGTGGCCGACGTCGACGAAGAGATCTTCCAACTCTGGCGACGGACGGTCGAGGAGGGCTCGCGGAGTTTCGCGGTCAGCGCCCGTGGCGGCGACGACTGGTTCAAGAGCCAGACCATGGCGGGAAGTTCGCCCGCGGAACGGGCCCGCGCGGTCGCGGTGCAAGAAGAGCGTCGTAAGCGACGGGTGGAACGCGCGCGGGCGCTTGCGAAGAACGCCCGGCGGTGGCCCGACCCGGAGGACCGCGAGGGCGGACAGAGCGTGGCCAGCGGCGTCTTCCGCGCCTCGCTGGCGGGGGCGAGCCGGTCGACCGCGCATGGCTCGGTCGTGTCGGGGGCTAGTTCGTCGGCTGGCTCGGACGACCGTCCGCGGCAGGCGGTGGCGGAGGCCCTGCGCTCTCACCTCAAGTCGGCCCGGGGGAAAGCGACGCGCAGTATCGACGAGGACAGCCAGGGCGGCGACGCCGGCGTGTTTGGGCGCGGGGACGGCGAGGCGCTGCTGGCCGACTTGCCACCGGTCGACCTCTCCGTGGCCCCCGGAGCGTCCGCGCCGCCGACGTCGGCACCCGCGCCGCCACCGCCCACGCGGACATCCTTGTCGACCCAGCCCCGGCCGACCATCCCCCCGGCGGGGCCCCCGAGCAGCACCCGTCCCCCCGGTGCCTCGCTCGGCATCATGCCGGTGCCCGCTGCGGGCCGCCCGTCGGCGCCCCCCAGCGCTGTGCCCTCGCTTACGCGGTCGAGGGGCACCATGCCTCCCGCGGTCCTCACCGGTGCGGTTGACGACCCCACGGTGATGGCCGACCGGGGGATGGTCAGCGTGTCCTTCCGCGACGCCGGCCGGTTCCGGGCCGACTACGCGAAGGACCTGGCCGCCGGGAGCATGCAGATCGGCAAGGGTGGTCTCGGGGACCCGGGCGGGAAGCTCACGCTCTTCTTGCGGCTGCCCTCGGGCCAGTACCTGCAGTTGGTCGGGGAGATCGTACTGAGCGCGCACGACGTCACCGGCATTTCGCTCGTGGTCGACCCCTCCGCGCGGAAGCTGATCGAGCTCGGTTGAGCGGCTCGAGCGGTCGTTACTTGATCTGGTTGGCCACGCGTTTGAGTTCGCGCATCGACTTGATCTCGAACAGCTTGCCCTTCACCGCGAAGGTGCTCAGCTTTTGGGCCTGGCGCACGTACTCGCCGTACTGGTAGGCCTTGCCCCAGAACCAGTCGTACTTGCGCTGGTTGAACACCCGGACGAAGCGATCGTTGGCCATGAACTGGACCATTTCCTTCGGCAGGTTGTTGAAGAGCGTGAGGAAGAACAGGAAGTTCAGGTAGTTGCCGTTCGGCGTGTGGAAGCCGCGTCGGTAGACCTGGTTGTACTCGTCCGTCACGAAGCCGTCTTCGATGCTCTTGTGGTAGAACTCCGTCCCAGGATAGGGGATCAACGAGGAAGGAAGAAGATTATAGGGCGGTGGCAGCGTCCAGAGCAGGCGGAGGCCCTTCATCACGTCCTCGGTGGTTTCCCAGGGGTTGTCGAGGATCATGTGGTAGTCGGGGACCTGGATGTAGTCCTTGTACTTGCTGATGATGTTGACCGCCTTGAGCAACTGCTCGTTGGTCATCCCCCGCTTGTACATCTTCATGGTCTCGGTGGATCCCGTCTGGATGCCGAGTTCGGTGAAGCACAGGCCCGCGTCGATGAGCGCCTTGTATTTCTCCTCGTTGATGGTGGTCGGAGAGCACTGCGCCCGGAAGGGCATGCCGATCTCCTTCTGCCACACTGTGGAGAACTTCTGGATTTCTTCCGTGGACGTCGAGAAGAACACGTCGTCCTGGAAGTGGACGATGCCGATCTCCGGGTGCAGGCGCGTCACGTGCTTGATCTCGCCGATCATGTGCTCGACCGAGCGGCGGCGCAGGTAGCTCTGTCCCTTGTAGAGGTCGTGGTTGAAGGCCACGCCGCAGTAGCTGCACTTGTGGGGGCAGCCGCGGGTGATCATCGTCTTGTAGGCAGGCCGGAGTTCGCCCGAACGGTCGGGGTAGGTGGGCATGATCTTGCGGTAGTAGGCCCAGTCAAGCCGTACCAGGTGTTGGGCCTTCTCGTCGTAGGTCCAGTCGTCGGCGAACTCGAAGTCCTGGTACGGGAGCGAGTCGAGGTCCTGGATGAGCGGGCGGTGGGGGTTGCCCACCACCTTTCCGTTGGGCTTCCGAAACCAGAAGTTCCGCACGTCGAAGAAATCCTTGCCGTCGTCGAGGCGCTCGACGATCTCCAGGAGCGAGTGCTCACCCTCGCCCACGTGCACGATGTCGACAAAGTCGAGTCCCTGCTGCGGCATCGTGGTGGGGTGGAAGCCGCCCCACATGAACACCTTTTTGGGGTAGGCCTTCTGCATCGCCCGCGTCGCCTGCACGGCCACGTCGAACATCGCGGTCAGGAACGACAGGCCGATCACGTCGTAGTCGCGGACCAGTTCCACCAGGTCGGCTACCATCGTGTCCGGCATCTGCATGATGTGCGACCAGGTGTCGCCCCGCCAACTGGACTTGAAGCGGTTGCCGTACGTGTCGGCGGGGAGGAAGATCATCCGGGTCTGGTGCCCGTTCTGGCGAAGGTACGACGACAGCGTGCGCGTGCAGGGGCTGTAGTGATCCATCGGTGTGGGATTGATCAGCGCGATCTTCATGCGACGGGGCCCGTGGAAGCGGCCAAACGGTAGCCCCAGGCGAGCCGTTCCGCCATCGTTGCTGTGCGATCCCGCCCGTGCGCGTGAGGTTCCCTACGTGCGGCCGCGGGCCTAGGCGGTAGGACCCATCGCGACCTGGTCTCGCCACGCCTGGACCTCGGGCTTGTTGTACATCATCAGCGCGACCACCCCGGCGATGCAGGTGGTGACACCCCCGACGAGGATCGCCGCGATTTCGACGAACGCCACGATCTTGCCCATGGTCACCGCTGCGGGGTTGTTGGTGAGCCCGAGGATGCCCGCGATGATCTCGACGACGCCCAGCGGCAGGAGCAAACAAGCGCTCCAGCCGCAACAACCCAGCACCGCGCCGATGCCGAATGTGACGAGGCCGAGGCCCAGGGCCACCATCTGCCAGCCGAAGTACAGCACCGGCATCATCACGAATATGCTGACGATACCCGACACCAGGTGGGCGATGGCGGCGTTGCGGACAGGTTCGGGCAGGGGCTGCATTCTCGCTCCGGGGCGGCAAGGCTATCGCAGCGTCGCTGCCGGGCGTCGATCCAACTCGAACAGATTCATCCACTCGCCGCGGTGTCGCTGCCGCCGAACGAGTCGCACCGCGGGCCCTAGCGCCGCTCGCGCGCCGCCGAAGTCGTCGAAGCGCTCCGACAACACGGTGAGGCAACGCGGCGCGTGCGCGGGTGCGCCTTCGACGAAGCGCCGGAGAATCTCGTAGTCAGGGCCGGCGGCGAAGCCGTGCGCCACGGGCACACCGGTGGCGCGCGGCCAGAACGGGAGGTTCCCCACCACGCCGTCGAACTGCTCCCCCTGGACCGGGGCAAACAGGTCGCCCTGCCGGACGTCCAGGCGGAGCCCGGACAGGGCCGCGTTCAGGGAGGCGTTGCGGCACGCCGTTTCGTCGACGTCGGTGGCGACGACGTGGGCGCCCGCTCGGGCGAGGGCGAGGGCCACGACACCGCTGCCGGTTCCTAGGTCGAGCCAGCGTTCGCCGGGTCGGACCAGCGGGGCGACCGCTCTCGCCAACCACGCGCCGACCTTGGTCAGCACTGGGTCGAACACGCCGGGCAAGACCAGCAGGGGTCGCCCGGCCACCTCGCGGACGTGGGGCCGAGCAGCGTGCCAGCGCGCGTACGGCAGCACCAGGAGCCGCGGGATCACTTCTTGTTGGGATTCCAGTTGTACGACATGAACGTGACCTTGTAGCCTCCGTCGACGGCGGCCTTGAGCTGGGCGGCCTTGGTCGCGTCGGAGGTGTACTTCAGGAGGTAGGCCTCGATGGTCCCGGTGTTGTCCTTGAAGTCCTGGCCATACCAGTCCATCAGCTTGGTCACCTGGATTTCCTTCTTGGTGTCGTCGACCTTGAGTCCAGGGCCGTTGAAGAACTTCTTGGCGGCCTCGTCGAGCGCCGCAGACAGGGCCACGGTGTCCTCGGGCCACGCCCCGGCGCGCTGTGGCGGACAGGACTTGGCACCGCAGTTGAACGCGACGTGGATGCGCGCGTCCTTGTACTTGGACCGCACGCCGTTCTCGATGTCGTTCAGGGTGACGTCCTTGTTGGCGACCTTGAACTTCTTGGTGTCGAAGAAGCCCTTGAGGTCGGTGACGTTGGCCGGCAGCGTGGCACCGCTGTCGAGCAAGGCGTCGATGACGATGCCGTTGTAGGCGTTGATGTAGAACCCCATGGACAAGTCACCGGAGGCGGTGGCCACGGCGGCCAGGTAGGCGTCGAGTTCGGCTTGTTTCGCGCGGATGGCCTCGTAGTCGACCTTGCCGCCACTGACGTGCGCCTTGAGGAGCGCGTCGAGCTTTCCGTGGTCGAAGGCCCAGGCCTCCGAGAACGGGGAGAGGGCAACCAGGGCAAGGGCTAGGGCTCGGAACAGGCGCATGACTCTCCTCGGGCGGCGGAAGATAGGCAGTCGGGGCGTGCCGGTCAAACAACCGGGGGAGCGGGAGCCTTCCCCGTAGCGGGGTGGGGCCGGGCAGAGCCGGGCGCGCACGCGGGCCCCAGAGGTGGATGCCCACGCAGCCTGGACCTCCAGGTTCCCCGTTGCCTCGCCCAGGCGCAAGAAGTAGCGACCGCCGGTCGACACCCGGTCGTAGTCGGCCACCGGCGCGTCGATCGCGAGCGGCCGCGCGGGCAACAACAATACGACCACCCGGGTCGGCCCGGCCGCCAGGGCGCGGGTCAGGGCGGTGAGGCCCGCTCGCGCCTCGGGCGAGGGCACCGGCCGGGTGTCGAGTTCGTGGCTCATCAAGATCCAGCCGCCCTCGGCGCTGCGAAGACCCGTCGCCCGCGCGGCGTCGCGCAGCGGCGGTGCCGGCTCGGTGTTCGCGGCGCCGGTGGCCGGGAACCCGCCCGCGCCCGGGGGGTCGCCCCCCTCCGCGGCGGCGCTCAGGGCGGTGACGCTCAACGGAAGCAGGATCGGCGTCGGCTGCTCGCCCGCTATCGAGAGGGTTCGCCCGGAGGCGGGCCCCGGCGGGGCAGGGACCAGGCGCGGAGCAGGCGGGCGGCGACGAGGTAGGCCCCGGCGGCGAGCGCCACGACGGCGAGGACCGGCAGGCGGTCGCGAAGGGCGAAGGCCACCGTCGACAGGACAGCCGTGGCGACGAGGCTCCGGGCGTGGAAGGCCAGCAGTCCTCGCCCCGACAGCAGGGCGCGGAGCCCCGCGGCGAGGCCGACGCACTCGACCGACACCGTGATCGCGTGGGACAGGGGAAGGGCTTCCGCGCCCATTCCGAGGCCACGAGTGAGCAGCAGCACCACCGGGACCTTCGCCATCATCGCGGCGATGGACAGCCACATCGGCCAGCGCGGCTCCCCCAGCGCATAGTACGCCGGGACCACGAGGCGGTGGAAGCAGATCCCGAAGCAGGCCAGGGCGTACATCCGCAACATCGATGCCGTCCCCGCCGTCGCTACCGCGTCGAACGCGCCGCGCTCGTAGAACAACCGCACCAAGGGCTCGGCGAGGATGCATAGACCTGCTGCCGACGGCAAGACCAGGAAGGCGTGCGTGCGCAGGGCGTCGGCCAGGATGTCGCCGCCCTCGGCGCGGTCGCGGCGGGCGAGGGCCCCGGCCAAGGCCGGGAGCATGGCGGTGGCGATGCTTCCCGCGAAGAGCGCCAGGGGGAGTTGCACCAGACGGAAGCTGCCGAGCAGCCACGTGAGCACGCCGTCGCCGAACGAAGCGGCCCACTGCGACTCCACCAGCAGGTTGAACTGGACGGTGACGATGCCCACCATCGCGGTCGCGAAGAAGCCTCCCAGCCGTCGCAGCGCCGGGTGTCCTCGAAATGTGGGCGAGGGGCGGTAACCGCTGGCCAGCAACGGGGGCAGGCAGAGCGCCACTTGGACGAAGCCGGACACGGTGGTGGCCAGGGCCACCCACGCGATGGGCGGTGTGCCCCCCACCCCGAGCAGTGGAAGCTGGTCGGCGGCCGGCCCGGCGAACAGGCAGGCGGCGATCACGCCCAGGTTGAGGACATTCTGGGCCATCGCCGGCACGAAGAAGCGCCCGCGGACGTTGAGCAGTCCCCCGAAGAAGGCGGCGAGCGAGAGCCCCGCCAGGAAGGGCGAGAGGTACCGGGTGAGCGACACCGTGAGCATGAGCTTCTGGGGGTCGCTGGCGAACTCGTTGGCGATGAGCCGCACCCAGAGCTCCGCCCCGAGGAAGAAGCCCAGCGTCACCAGGCCGAGAGCGACCATCAGGACGCCGAGGACGGCGTTGGCGAGCGTCCACGCGGCCGCGAGGCCCTCCCGCTCGACCGTCTCCGAGAAGGCCGGGACGACGACGTTCTGCAGCGAGCCCTCGGCGAACAGCTCCCGCAGCAACTGCGGCACCCGGAAGGCCGCGTTGAAGGCGTCCGACACCGCCCCGGCGCCGAATACCCCGGCGAAGATGATGTCGCGCGCCAGCCCGGTGACCCGGCCCAGCGCGTTGGCGGCGGCGACGGCGAGGGCGGCGGGGGGGCGCAAGCGGGCCCGGCTATCTCGCGGTTGCGGCGTGGTCGCCGTGGATCACCCGCTCCTGCGGCGCCGGCGGTGGCGGGCGGTCCAAAGGATGGCGACCCCCGCGAGCGCGGCACCGCCTGCCTTGTAGCGCCACGGCAGGGTGAGGACGCCTTCGAGCCGCTCCGGAAGCATCGCCGTCTCGCCCGCCTCCCAAGGCCGGGCCGGGCGGAACGAGATGGTCGCCACGCGCGCGGTCTCGTCGCGACGCCAGGCGCCGTGCTTGTTCTCGCGCAGGCGACCCTCGCTGGCCCTTGCGAGGTCGCTCTCGGTCACGACGATGTTCCCAGCGACTTGCACGGACGCCGCCATGTAGGAGGGTTCGTCGGGGAAGTTGCCCATCTCCACGCGGAGGGTGCCGCTGCTCGCGGGCAGCGGTGCGCGCGCGCTGACGTGGAACTCCACGAACCCCTGCTCGGCCGTGCGCGCCGGGGCCGGGACCGGGAGGGGTTGCAAGGGCAGATCATCGCCGTCCCACCGCGCGCGGAGGCCCGTTCGCAGCTCTTCGGCGCGTCGGGACGCGTAGTCCTCGCCCCCGCCCTCTTCGCGCGCCTCCGCGTACACGCGCATCGCCGCGATCTCCACGAAGTAGTCCACGACCACCTCGTTGGTGGTGACGGTGATTTCCACCCGCTGCCCGGGGGTGCGGTTCCCGGGCTCGGCGGCGCCCCGCGCGCTGGTCATCGCCGGGTGGGCCGTCACGGCGGCGACGAAAGCGAGCGCGAGCGGAACCACGCGCCCTCGTCGCCCGCCGCGCGGGGCCCGGCAAGGCGATAGGACGGGCAGCCATGCCTCGCGCCTCGATGTCGCCGCCCGACGGGAGCCAGTTCTGGACGCCGCTGGTGCGAAACGTGATCCTCACGCTTTTCGGGATCTACGTCGTGCAGCTGCTCGTGGGGTGGCAGGTCGTGCTCGGCCTGTTCGCGCTCGCGCCGCTCGGTGGCGGCCTGTTGCCCTGGCAGCCGTTCACCTACACTTTCGTCGGCGCCGAGCCGGGTGGCATGCTCTGGCAATTCGTGGGCGTGTTTTTCTTCTTGCAGCCGGTGGTCGACACCCTGGGGAAGCGGCGGTTCTGGTGGAACACGTTGTTCGTCTGGGGATTCGCCCTGGTCGTCAAACTGCTGGCGGAGGCCGTAGGGTTTCTGGGGCCGTCGACGACGTTCGGTTTCGCCTGGTGGGTCGACGCGCTGGTGGCTTGGTTCGGCTTCTCCAACCGTGGACAGCCGGTTCGCATGATGTTTTTCCTGCCGATGCGCGCCGAGATGCTGGCGTGGATCGCCGGTATTCTTTCGCTGCTGTACGTCCTGTTCAGTCGCGACACGGCCTCGCTGCACATGCTCGCCGCCTTCGTGGGGGCGTGGCTCATCCTGCAGGTGGAGCCGGGGGCTTTCCGACGGCTGAAGCTGAGGTTGAAGAAGGCCAAGATCGAGCGTCAGCTCAGTCGCTTCGAGGTGATCGACGGAGGCAAGGACGCCTCCCGCGCCGACAGGCCCCGGCGCCAGGACCCGAAGGACTGGGTGAACTAGGTCGGCTCCAGCCGCCGTGGGGGGATCGCTGGGGACTTTCCTAGGCCCAGAGCGCCATCAAGCCGGCCACGCCCAGCACCAGGGCGGCGATGGAGTCGCCCGCGATCAGGCCGCCGCCCACCAGCGAGACCACCGACATGTCTTCCGGGAGGTCCGCGTCTTCCGGCTTGCGTGGCCTGCGCTTCTCGAGCGTGTTCCACGCCGAGGCGAAGGCCCCGCCGCCGCCGAACCACATCGACGTCGTGAAGTCGACGAAGCCGGCGAAGGACGAGGCGTAGGGGGAGGGGACGAGCACGGTGTCGAAAGCGAAGTCGAAACCGTAGCCAGCGCCCCGTTGGCTCCACGCCTGGTATGCGGCGTTGCTCTTGACCACTTTGCGGATGGTGGCGAAGAGTAACCCCACGCCGAAGCCGGTGAGCATCGCCGGGATCTGCCAGTCCTTGGGCTGCGTGAGGCCGCGGAGCGCACCCACGAACTTGTAGGTCATCGCCGACTGCCACTGGTCCACCTTCTGCTCTGGGTGGGCGAAGATGTCGACTTTCAACACCGGGTACGCCTGCATGAAGAGCCGAGCCATGTACACCGCGAGGACCGCGCCGAGGAGCACCCCCACGACCTGGTAACGGAACTGGATCGTTCGGTTTGTCCCGAGGCGCCAGCCGGTGGACCGGTCTTGCTGCATGTCGCCGCCGATGCTGCACACCACGAACACGATGGAGCCCGCGAGGAGGCCCGCCACCGGGTCGCCCAGGCCCACCGCCGCCATCACCACGATGGTCAGCACGAACGCCGAGGAGATGGGGTTGCTGTCGGTGATGCCGAGCGAGATGCCGTTGACCAACATCATCACGAAGGCAAACACGATCGCGAGCAACACCCACTGGGCCGGGACGTGGAGAAGACCCACGGCAACGGCGAAGAGCGCGACGCCCCAGCACACGAGCCAGGCGACGAGTCGTCGGGTGTTGGTTTGTTTCCATTCCTCGCCGGGGACAACTTCGGCCGCGGGGGCGGGGGCACGCAGGCGGGCGACCGCCAGCCGTAGAATGGCGGCGATGTCGACCACGGCGGCGCCCATGATGGTGCCCAGGGCCACGAGGAACGCGAACTTCCGGTAGGGGTCGTCGGCTCCGAGGAAGCCCTGCTCGCGCAGCCACGGCGCGAGCGCGTCCCAGAAGAACGCGTAGGTGATGGCCGGGATGCCGATGCGGGCGCCCACAATCATGCCCGCGCCCAGCGTGCTGGTCGACAGGCCGGTGGCTGCGATGGACGCGACCGCGGGGACGTGGGCAAGCTTCTCGAAGAGCAGGGGGACGGCCAGTCCGATGCCCATGCCACTGAACAGTTGCGACACGCTCCGCTTGAGCAGGCGCAGGTCCGTCAGGGCCCGGAGGATGTTCGCGACCGCTAGACCCGAGGGGTAGGTCAGTTGGAGGCGGTCCACCAGGAGCGGCGTGTAGATCATGCCTACACCCACGCCGAACATGCCCACGGTGAGGAAGTAGAGGAACAGGTGCCAGGGTGGCGGCTCCTCGAAGCCGAGCCACACCATCGCTTGGATGAGCACGCCCATCGCCGACATCGACGCCACGGAGGCGGCCGCCGTCTGCATGTAGTTGGCGCCGTGTTTGCCGTCGGGGCCGTAGAAGTACGTGACCGTCGATCCCAGGATGCCCGCCAGCACCTGCCCGCCCACGAAGAAGCCGAGCGAGAAGTTCATGTAGCTGGCGGTGATGCCCCCGAGTGGCCCGAGGATGAAGACCGCGATCGCGGCGAGGAAGGCGTAGTAGCCGACGCTCCCCAGGGGGAGCAGGCGGGGGAGCAGGCGCGTGGGCGCGGGGTCGGTGGACATCGGCCGCCGGTAGCCCGCTGGGGGCAGCCTTGCCCGCCTACAGTTCGCGGAGGACGGCCAGGACGAAGATTGCGAGGCTGACCACCAGCCACGCCAGGCATCCGAAGCCGGCGCCCACCAGGAGGTTGGGCCCGGCCACCGCCCACCACCGCTGCACGGTGGAGCGGAGCAAGACGGTGGCCAGCGCCGCGCCGGCGAGGGGGAAGGCCGGCGCGGCGAAGAAGAGGAAGACGAGGACGTTGACGTCCAGCGGGTCCGCTGGGTCTGCGAAGCTCATCAGCCAGGTGGCGCCCGTCCCGCAGCAGAGGGCGGAGAGACCCAGCAGCATCACCTGCACGGCGGCGAGCAGCCGCCCCTCGCTGGAGCGGTGCGGCCGCGGGGGCGGGACGTGATCGGGGAAGCCGTACGGGTCGGGGGACACCGGAAAGGCTTAACGCTTAACCTCCGACCCCTGTCGCTTTCGCCTCGCGACGAGGGCGGCGGCGCCAAGCAACCCCGCGACGCCGGGAGCGCCGGTGGAGCAGCCGCAGGCGTTCTCGTCGGCGACGGGCTTGGGGTCGAGTTGGTCCTCGGGGTCGGGTCGCCAGGCGTCGTCGGTGTCGGTGTCGGTGTCGGTGTCGCCAGAGTCGCCGGTGTCGCCGGTGTCGCCGGGGGTGCCGGTGTCGCCGGTCTGGCGGTCCTCGTCCTCGCGGCCGTCGCAGTCCTCGTCGCCGCCGCCGCAGTCGTCGGCCTCGACCAGGCTGGAGACCGCGGCGTCGAGGTCGTCGCAGTCGCCGCCGCCCTGGGCGCCGGCACGGTCGCCGTCGAGGTCCTGGTCGTAGTCGTCGAGGCCGTCGCAGTTCGCGTCGACCCCGTCGTAGTAGCGCTCCGGTGCCGCGGCGTACACCGAGGGGTCGGTGTCGTCGCAGTCGGTGCCGCCCGCGGAGATGGCACTTTCGCCGTCGCCGTCGCAGTCGGCGCAGGACTCGTCAAGGGTGCCGTCGCAGTCGTTGTCGACACCGTCGTCGGCGACCTCGCTCGCGTCGGGGTTCACCGTAGCGTCGAGGTCGTCGCAGTCGGCGCCGGCGTAGTCGCTGCTGTCGTAGCCGTCGGCGTCGCAGTCGTAGTCGCTGGAAGCGTCGCAGTCTGTGTCCAGGCCGTCGTAACAGGCGTCGATGGCGCCCAGGTAGACGGTGGCGTCGAGGTCGTCGCAGTCGGTGCCTCCGTACCAGCTCGATTCTTCACCGTCGCCGTCGTAGTCGTAGTCGTTGGCTCCGTCGCAGTCGTGGTCGATGCCGTCGTAAGGGAAATCGGTGGCGTCCGGGTATCGGGTGGCGTCGCCGTCGTCGCAGTCGCTGCCCCCGTAGGCGTCGCTGTCCGCGCCGTCGTAGTCGCAGTCGTAGTCGCTCCAGCCGTCGCAGTCGGTGTCGACGCCGTCGTAGCAGGTGTCGGCCGCGGCGGGGTTGATGCTCCCGTCGCTGTCGTCGCAGTCGAGGCCACCGTCGGCCACGGCGTCGTAGCCGTCGCCGTCGAAGTCGTACTCGGCGGCGCCGTCGCAGTTGGTGTCGATCCCGTCGCCGAGGGTGTCGGTGGCGTCGGGGTTGACCGCCGGGTCGGTGTCGTCGCAGTCGTCGCCGCCGTAGTCGCTGCTGTCGAAGCCGTCCTGGTCGCAGTCGTTGTCGCTGGAACCGTCGCAGTCGGTGTCCTCCCCGTCGTAACAGGCCTCGCCGCTGGCACCCGGGTAGACGAAGACGCTGGTGTCGTCGCAGTCGTCGCCGCCGGCGGCCTCGCCGTCGTAACCGTCGCCGTCGTAGTCGGCGTCGGTGGTGGCCTCGTCGCAGTCGTTGTCGACCCCGTCGTACGGCGTTTCCTCGGCGCCGGGGCTGGTGCTGGCGTCGTCGTCATCGCAGTCGGTGAAGCTGCCGCTACCCACGCCGTAACCGTCGCCGTCGGCGTCGTAGTCGTCGTCGCCCGCGCAGTCGCCGTCGACGCCGTCGTACCACACCTCCTCGGCGGCGGGGGAGGAGCTGTCGTCCTCGTCGTCGCAGTCTTCGCCCAGGGCGTAGCCGTCGCCGTCCTGGTCGTAGTCGTCGGCCCCGTCGCAGTCGCCGTCGACGCCGTCGTACCAGGTTTCGTCGGCGCCGGGGAGGGCACTGGCGTCGTCGTCGTCGCAGTCACCCTCCGACTCGGTGAGCCCGTCACCATCGGCGTCGTCGAGCCCGAGTTCCGAGAACGTCACGTCGTCGATCCCGAACGCGTCGCCGGCGACCACCAGGAGGACCTCGTCGACCCCGTAGTCGAAGCCCAGGCCGACGAACTCCTGGCCGCCGCTGGCACTGTAGCTGAGCGTGTACTCCACGTTGCCGTCGACGTAGCCGAGCACGGTGACGCTCCCGTCGACGTCGAGCAGCGTGATTGCGACGCCGGGCTGCAACTCGGTGAACGACACGCCCAGCGTGCTGCTACCGAGCAGGGCCCGGTTGCCGACGGCGGGAGTGCCGTCGACGTCGGCGGCGCCCTCGCCGGTGCCGTCGAAGGTGGCCCCCAGTGTCGTGTACTGCGCGGTCACCGCCTCGCCCTCGCTCACGTCCTCGAAGTCGACGGCTTGGGGCGTCACGCCGACCGCGGCGGTCCAACTGGCGAGGTCCCCGTAGGCGGTGGCGTTGCCCGCGTCGACCACCCCGTCGCAGTCGTCGTCGAGGCCGTTGCCGAGCACCTCGGTACCCCCGAGGTACACGCTGGCATCGCCGTCGTCGCAGTCGCCCTCGGCGTCGGTCTGGCCGTCCTGGTCCCGGTCGGTGTCGGCCGCGTTGACCAGCCACAACTCGTCCAGCCCGAAACTGTCGCCCCCGTCGGCGGACAGTTCCACCAGCGAGACCTCGGCGGCGAAGGTGAAGCTCCGGAAGGTGCCCTGCGGGCGGTCGTCGGCGCTGACCGCGAACACCACGCCATCGACCACGGTGTTGCCATTGTTGTCGAGGGCGGTGAGCACGAAGTCGTCGTCGGGGTCCAGCAGTTGCAGCGACATCGCGTCGACGGGCTCGTCGAACTCGAGCAGCAGGGAGCCCCCCGCCACCGAGCCGCCGAGCGTGTCGACGGCGGCCGCGCCGAATACGACGTCGTCGGCGTCGACCCCCGAGAAGGTCACGCCCGCGAGGTAGGTGACCGCGTCGCCGTGCGTGCTGGTCTCGAAGTCGATGGTGGTCGACACGCTGCCGCCGAGCTCGCTCACGTCCCACTCGAAGTACGAGGGCGTGGTGCGGATGTTGACCGCACCGTCGACGAAGCCGTCGCAGTCGCCGTCCACGCTGTCGGCCAGCGTCTCCGTGCCGCCCGGGTAGGCGGTGGCGTCGTCGTCGTCGCAGTCGTTGCCGCCCGTGCTGGCACTGACGAAGCCGTCGCTGTCGTCGTCTTCGAAGTCCGGGCCGTAGGTCCAGCTCGCGACGGCGCCCTCGCCCGAGTAGCTGCCGGTCGCGCTGGGTGCGCCCACCAGCAGCGTCCCGCTCGCCCCGTCGTTGGCCACCGCCACGGCGGAACCGGCTGCCCCGGAGCCGGTGCTGCCGATCACCCGGTGGTCGGCGCTGGCGGCGGTGGTGCTGCCTGAGGGCGCCGAGAGGAACATGTAGGCGGCCCCGCCGGCAGCGGTGTAGCTGTTGTCGTTCTCCGCGCCCGCGACCAGGTCGTCGAGGCCATCGCCGTTGACGTCGCCGGCGGTGAGTGCCCCGCCGAGTTGCCCGGCGGAGGTGGTACCGGTGACCACGAAGTCGGCGGCCGCGAGGGCGGGACACCCGAGCGCCAGGTCGGAGAAGCCGTAGAGCGCGCCGCCGTTGGTGTAGGTGTCGTCGTAACCGGGGCTGCCCACGATCAAGTCGAAGAGCCCGCTGCTGTCGAGGTCGGTGACGGTGAGGGCCGCCCCGAACTGGGCGCTGGCCTGGGTCATGTTGACCGTGCACGTGGCGAGCGAGGAGATCGACGAGGTGCCGGCGTAGGTGCCGCCGGGGACCAGGTACACCGCCCCGGCGTTGCTGGCGCCGGTGTCGTCGCCGGAAGCGCCGAGGGCGAGGTCGGCGGTGCCGTCGAGGTCGAAGTCGGCGGCGGCGAGGTCGGCGCCCAGCCGGTCGCCGGCGGCGGCGCCGAGCACCCGCGCGTCGGCGGCGCTGGTTGAAAAGGAGCCCGCGAGGCCGGCGCCGCCGTACAGCAGCACCACTTCCCCGGCGTCGGTGGCGCTGGTGTCGGAGGTGGGAGCCGAGGCGGCGAGGTCGTCGTAGCCGTCGCCATCGAGGTCGCCTAGGACGACCGCGCTCCCGAGGGCGCCCCGCCCGGTGGGCGGCCCCTGGAGGTCGAGGAAGGAGTCGGTTGTCGCGACCGTGCCGCTGAATGGTTCGACCGCGTAGAGGTACACCGCGCCGCTGTCGACCTGGGTGCCGGTCACGCCGGGCGCGCCGATGCCCAGGTCCGTCGTGCCGTCGCCGTCGATGTCGCCGTTGCCGAACGCCGCCCCGAGTTCGTCGCCGTCGGCGTCGCCCACGAACAGCGCCTCGGCGTCGAGCAGGGAGGTGGCGGTGGTGGGACGGTAAAGGCCATAGACGACGCCCGCGTCGAGGTCCGGCGCGCCGACCAGCGCCTCGTCGACCCCGTCGGCATCGAGGTCGATCGCGTGCAGCGCGCTCCCCGCGTAGGCGAAGGACTCGTCGGAGTAGAGGTTGACGACCTCGCTGGTGTAGACCGTGGCGCGCGCTGGGCGGGCCGACTCGCTGCCGAACCACGCCGACTGTCCCCCGGCGAAGGCGGAAGTGCAGGACCAGTCGAGCCCCGCTGTCCCCGAGGAAACGCCGACGATCGCGGTGGCGCCGCCGTCGACCGCGGCGTCGCCGAAGTCGACGTCGTCGAGGACCACGACCACCTCGTTGCGACCCTCGAGCAACCACGCCTGGAAACGTGCTTCGCCGCCGTAGGTGGCGTGTGGCGCGGCATCCCAGCTCACGACGAGGGTGCGGTAGGGGTAGGTGCCGAGCGTCGTGTAGGAGAGTGTGGAGGGCCCGAGATCCTGGGCGAAGGCGGCCACGCCCGTCCAGGACGTGCTGCTGCCCGGGCAGTCGGTGATCGGCGACGACTGCGCGCCGGCGAAGAAGAGGGCCCCGTTCGCGCTGGCGGTGACGGTCGTGTAGTCGGTGCCGTAGAAAGAGAAGGCAAAGGGGAGGGAAAGCTCGACGGTGCCGTCGTCAGCGAGACTGGTCGTGGTGCCGCCGGTGGTGTCGAGCCACTGGTGCGAGGGGCCGATGGCCTCCGCGCTGTCGGCGTAGACGTAGCCTCCGCTGTCCGGGCCGCCGGTGGCGGCGAGAGCGAGGGTGACGACCCCCAGGAGGGCGAGAATGCGCATCCCTGCATTGTAGCCCGCGGCCGGGTGTGCGACGCTGCCGCTCATGCTGCGGCTGCTGGAAGCGTGGGACGGACTGCGGGAGAAGACCGGCTGGCGACTGGGCGGGGTGGGCTTCGGGATCCTGGTCGCGACGTCGATAGTGCTCGGGCCTACGCCTGAGGGGCTGACGGAGGGGGGCAAGCGCGCGGGAGCGGTGGCGCTGGTGATGGCGTTGTGGTGGCTTGGAGGGGTGCTCCCGGCGGCGCTGGTGGCGCTCGTGCCGCTGGTGGCGTTCCCAGCCCTGGGGGTCCAGAGTACCGCCGAGGTGGCGCCCGGCTACGCCGACCCGCTGCTGTTCCTTTTGCTCGGCGGATTCGTGCTGGGCCACGCGATGGAGGAGGTGGGTTTGCACCGGCGCCTGGTGGCGCTCTTGCTGCGGCCGGCGTGGGTGCGGGCGCAGCCGGCGCGGGTGGTGGGGGCGCTGATGGTGGCCGCGGCGATCGTCTCGGGGTTCGTCTCGAACACCGGCACCATGGTGATGTTGTTGCCGCTGTCGCTGGCTCTGGCCGCGCGAGTGTCGGGGAGCGCGCGGGTGCGGTCGGCCTTCTCGCTCTCGCTGGCTTACGCGTGCAGTATCGGTGGCGTCGCGACGCTGGTGGGGACGGCGCCGAACGCGGTGTTCGCAGGGTTGACGGCGAAGTTGCCGGGCGGGCCGGTGTCGTTTCTCGACTGGATGTTCATCGGCGTCCCGTTCGTGGTGCTGGCCCTGCCCCTGGCCTGGTTCGTGGTGAACCGGGTGACGATGCGCCTGCCGGACGCCCCTGACGGCGCCATCGAGGCCCCGGCGTGGCCGGCGTGGAACCGGGGCGAGCGCGCGGTGCTGGCGATCATCGCGGTGTGTTTCGTGGCGTGGGTCACCCGCGCCGACGTCAACCTCGGCGGGTCGACCCTCCCGGGCTGGGGAAAGCTCATGCCGAAGAAAATCGACGACGGTTTCGTGGCGATGCTGGCGGCGATGGCGTGTTTCTTGATCCCGGGGCGGAGCGACGAGGGCGGGTTCTTGTTGTCGTGGAAGAAGGCGGCGAAGGCGTTACCGTGGTCGGTTCTGACGCTGCTCGGGGGCGGCTTCGCCATGGCTAACGGGATTTCAAGCTCGGGTCTGGCGGACTGGGTGGCGCAGGGGACGGTGGCGTTGGAGTCGATCGGCGACGTGCCGCGGACGTTCCTCATCTGCGTTTCGGTGGCGTTTCTCTCGGCGTTCACCAGCAACACCGCCACGACGCAGGTGGTGCTGCCGCTGCTGGCGGCGGGGGCGACCGCGGCCGGGGTGGATCCGCTGGTGTGGATGGTGCCGGCCACGATCTCGGCCTCGTGCGACTTCACGCTGGCCGTGGGCACCCCGCCCAACGCAATCGCGGCAGAGGCGGGGGGTGTTCGCGCCGCCGACATGGCGCTCTCCGGGCTGATTCTGAACGTCCTTTGCGCGGTTGTCGCGACCGTCGTGGTGCTGGCGACAAAGGCTTAACGCTTAACCTCCGACCCCTAGCGCCGCGAAGAGACGACGCCCAGGGGCCCAGCTCGGGAGGGCGCGGGCGATGGCCATGACCGGCGCGAGGGCCGTGGGGTCGGCGGCGGCATCGCGGCAGGCCTGGGCGAAGGGGTGGAGGGCGGCGCGCCGCACGGCCCGGTCGCGGGCGGGGAGCGGCCAGCCCAGGGCGGCGACGAGGGCGTGGGCGGCGTCGGCGGCGGGCAACGGTGGGAGGAGCGAGGGGTCGAAGGCGGGTGAGACCCAGCCGGGCGACGAGCTGAACGCGAGGCGCCGGCCCGCTGGCTGTCGGATCACGTTGGCCGCCCGGTAGCTTCCCGGCCAGAAGATCTGGGCGGTGCCGATGGTGTCGCGAGGGCGCGGGCAGATCACCTCGACGGCGACCCCGGGGGGCAGCTGCGAGAGGGTCAACTCCAGCGCCCCGTCGTCGCCGTCGTCGAGCACGAGGATGGTCTGTCGCGGTGACATCGGTGAGCTCAGCCCAGCGCGGCCCCTCACCCAGGCCTCGTGGCTCGAGTAGGGGGCGGGCCAACGAGTGAGCTCCGAGAGTGCCTGGCGACGGCAATCCCGCTCGAGCAGGCCCAGCGCCCAGGCGAATCCCTCGTCGCGACCGTGGGCGCTGTCGCGCCACCGCTGGGTGAAGATTGGCTGCACGCAAGCAAGGAACCGGCGGCGGTGCTCGGCCGGGTCGGCGTGCTTCCGCCACTGCCCGCTTGCCGAACCCCGCAGCCCGTCGTGGCGACGGTAGCAGAGGACCGGCAACGGCACGGTGGCCACCGGGCCCAGCGCCGCCAGCCGCAGGAAGTGGTCCATGTCCTGCCCGCGCACCAGGGACGGCTCGAACGGGGCCAGGCGTCGCTGCGCGGCCGTGCGGACGAGGGTGGCACCCGGCAGCGCGGGGATCGTGCACAGCACGCCGCGGCGCGTGTACGAGGCGGGGAGGCGGGTCGCCACCCTCCAGTCCACGACCGCTCCGGTCTCGTCGTCGAACACGATCGTGTCGCCCCAGGTGGCCACCCGCGCGTCGTCGTCGAAGAGCGGCCCCGCCAGCGCCCGGACCGATCCTGGGAAAAGCCGGTCGTCGTCGTCCAGCACCAGGAAGGCGTCGCCGCGCACGGCGGCGATCCCGGTCTCCAGTGCTGCCGGTTTGCCGCGGTTGGGGAAGTGGCGGAGCACCCGGAGGTCCGGCTGCCCGGCCAGCCAGGTGGCGGTGTCGTCGGTGGATCCGTCGTCGACGACGATGATCTCGACCGGCCAGTCCTGCGCGCGCGCCGAGGCCACCGCCTCGGGCAGCAGCGAGGCCCGGTTGTAGGTGCAGATGACGATGCTCACCAGCGGACCGCTCTGCCGATGCCGCGCGCGAGCTACGTCGCGACATGCGACGCCGAAATCGTCGTCGTCGGTGGGCAACGCTGTGTTGCCCATCAGGGCGGAGGCTACCCCGAGCCGGGTGGCCAGGTCGCGCGGGCGGAAGCCGTTGTGCAGCACCATGCATCGGATATCGACCGCCTGGGGCCGTCCTGGAGCGAAGCTCGGCCGCAGGCGGGATCGCGGGGCACCGCGGCGGGACGTCACGCCGCCGCGATCCTTGATACCCCGGCCCGCGATGGATCCCGTCCATTACCGCGTGCGCCTTGCCGAACGTGGCGGCCACCGCTTCGGGGTCGCGGTGGAGCTCCCGGCCGGGGTCGACGAGGTGGTTTTCCCCTCGTGGTCCCCCGGGAGTTACCTGATGCGGGAGTTCGCTCGGTTTGCGCGTGGAATCCACGCGCACCGGGGTGGGGCGCCGGTGGCGGTGCGGCGCCTCGCGGGCAATCGCTGGGCGGTCCGCGGCCCCTGCACGCTGGAGTACACCGTGTACGGTCGCGACAAGACCGTACGAACCGCCTTCCTCGACGAGCAACTCGCGTTCTTCCTGCCGAGCAACCTGCTGGTGTACGCACCCGGGCAGGGGGCCTGCACCCTCGAAGTCGACGTGCCGGCGGGGCACCTGGCGGTGTGTCCCCTGGGCGACGCAACCACCGGGCCGCTGGCGCGCTTCACCGCCCCCGACCTGGACCGGTTGATGGATGCTCCGGTGGCGATCGGCCCCTTCCAGACGGCGCACTTCCGGTCGCGGGGCGTTGTCCACCAGCACTTCGTGGAGCCGGGGCACAACGGGAGCCTCGAGAAGATGGCGGTCGACCTGGAGCGCGTGTGTACGACGGCGTCCGCACTCTTTAGCGATGAATTTCCATACGATCGCTACCAGTTCATCACGCTTCACCTGAAGAATGGCCACGGGGGCTTGGAGCACAAGGACAGCAGTGTCCTCATCCGGCCCCGGCTGGGTTTCGCCGACGCCAAGGGATGGGAGGAGTTCGTCACGCTCGCGGCCCACGAGCACTTCCACGCGTGGAACGTCAAGCGCATCCACCCGCAGGAGTTGGGGCCGACCTTCGACTACGCCCGGGAGCACCACACCCGCGACCTCTGGTGGCTCGAGGGAGGGACGGTGTACTACGAGGAGCGCATCGCCCACCGCTCCGGCTGCATCTCGCGGGATCGTCACCTGGCCCGCCTGGCCGACCTGGTGCACCGGCTACGGCAGGTGCCCGGGCGGCGGCAGCAGTCGCTGGAAGATGGTTCCTTCGACGCTTGGATCAAGCTGTACCGAGCCAGCGAGGACCTGGGCAACAGCACCGTCAGCTACTACCTCAAGGGCGCGGTGGTGGTGATGTGCCTCGACCTCGAACTGCGCCACCGCACCCACGGCAAGTTCGGTACCGACGAGGTGCTCCGCCGGCTCTGGGACGGGTGGGGCCGACGCGGCGTGGGTTACCCGACGGGCGAGTTGGAGCGTACCTGTCGCGACATTGCAGGCGGCGGAGACTTCGGCCGGTGGTTCGCGGCCCACGTTCGGGGCACCGACGAGGTGGCGATCGACGACGCTCTGGACCACGCGGGTTGCGACCTGGTCGCCGTGCCGGGCAAGGCCGGCGGGTGGCTTGGCGTCGAACTCTCGAGCGCCAACGTCAGCAGTGTGCGTGAGGATGGTCCGTGCGCGTCGGCCCTGGCGCCGGGCGACGAGTTGCTCGCGATCGACGGTGAACGTTTCGAGGGCGCCGCGCTCGGCGACCGCCTGCGCGAACTCGGTGAGGGGAGAGTGATTCGCGTCACCCTCGCACGCGACGGTCGACTGCTCGAACGCGCGGTGTGTCTGGGTTCGAATCCGCCGGCAGAGTTGAAAATTGTGCCCCGTGCGGCTACCGATGGCGAGCGTGCACTCGTCCGCGAGGCGTGGCTTGGCCCCGCCGCTACCCCCGCCGGCTAGGCGAACCGACCTGCCGCCCAGAGGAACTGCCTCGCTGATGTCGAACCCCGCGCCCCCCAGCCGACCGCCCCGCGACAACACGACGGTGAAGGAGTCGGAGTCAGCGGAGGTCACCCGCAAGATGCGCCTGTTGCCCCGTGGATCGCGGACACGGGTGGAAATTCCCACCCTGCGTGTCGTTGCTGGTCGCGACATGCTTTCGTATGTCACCCTCCAGGGTGCTGAGGAGGTCATCATCGGCCGCGACGAGGCGGCGGGCATGATCCTCACCGACGCGCTGGTGTCCCGGCGGCACGCGCGCGTGTTGGTGGGCGAGGACCAGAGCATCACCATCGTCGACCTGGGCTCCACGAACGGCACATCGGTGAACGGCCAGCCCATCGAGCGCTCGCTGCTGAGGCCGGGCGACCACCTCGAGGTGGGTGGCGTCTCGCTGAGGCTCGACATGCTCTCCCTGGAAGAGATCGAACACCTCGCCAGCGTCGTGGCACGGCTGAAGCAGCAGAACCGCGACCCGCTCACCGGGTTGCTGACTCGGGCCTGGCTCGACGAAGAACTG
Organism: uncultured Klebsiella sp.; assembly: GCA_964359125.1. Classification (GTDB taxonomy): domain Bacteria; phylum Myxococcota_A; class UBA796; order UBA796; family SXON01; genus SXON01. The sequence goes on from CAYHRZ010000007.1 coordinate 25,570, forward strand.
CCGCTTTTGATGGACAAGAGCGTCCGCAGCAAGACCCCGGTGGCCTGCATCTTCTTCGACATCGACCACTTCAAGCAGGTCAACGACCGCTTCGGTCACCACGTAGGCGACGAGGTGCTGGTCGGCGTCGCGCGGCTGTTGTTGTACGGCGTGCGCGACAACGACCCCTGCGTCCGCTTCGGCGGCGAGGAACTGGTGATGTTCCTGGATCACGCCGACGAGGCCCACGCCACCGAGGTCGCCGAGCGCATCCGCCGCGACGTGCAGGGGCACGACTGGTCGCGCACCGCCCCCGGCCTGCGGGTGACGATCAGCGCGGGGGTGGCGCAGTGGGCGCCCCCGGAATCGGCCCGCGACTGGATGGAGCGGGCGGACAAGCGCCTGTTCGACGCCAAGCGGGGCGGGCGGAACCAGGTGGTCGCCGCCACGGTCGCCGGCGCGTAGGGTGCCGGCGGGCGGCGTGTCGCCGGGGTCGTTCATCCCGGGACCGGCGGGGCGCTTGGAGTGCCTCTACCGGCCGGGCGAGGGCGCACCTCCCGTCACGGGGCCGGTCGCCGCCGTGGTCTGCCACCCGCACCCCGCCCACGGCGGGACGATGCACAACAAGGTGGTGTACTGGATGGCCCGGGGGCTCATGCGCGCTGGCCTGGCGACGCTTCGTTTCAACTACCGGGGTGTCGGCCTGTCGGAGGGCAAGTACGACGCGGGGGTGGGCGAGAGCGACGACATCCGCGCGGCGGTCGACTGGTTGTCCTCAGAAACGGGCCACTCCCCGCTGCTGCTAGCCGGCTTCAGCTTCGGGGCGCGGTTTGGACTGGCTGTCGGGCTGGAGCACCCGGCGGTTGCCCGCCTGGTCGGCGTGGGCCTAGCGGTCCGCTTGCTCGATGCCTACGCGCTGGTGGGGGGTGGCAAGCCGACCCTTTTCGTCCACGGCGACCGCGACGAGTTCGGGGAAGCCGCCGACGTGGCGGCCCTCGTCGCCGGGTGGAACGCGCCGGCCGAGTTGCGCGTTCTCCGCGGGTGCACACACTTCTTCGACCGGCGATTGGACGACCTGGCGGAGATTGTCTCCACCCGGGCCCTTGCCGAGGAACTCTCCGGCGTACACGTGTCGTAGCGGCCGCGCGGGCGGTTAGGAGGCGGGTATGAGGTGGATCGACGCGATCAAGGGGGTGGTCGACGACGGCAGCGACGGCGAGCTGGGAGGCGCGGACCTCCTCGCGCAGGCGGCCAAGGGGATCATGGCGCTCGCCGTCCGCGACGCCCGGGGCAAGATGGCGCTGCCGGCAGGCGTGGAAATCCGCGTCACCGCCGCCGAGGGCTCGCTCGACACCCTCCAAGCCTGGACCCGTAGCGCGGAGACGAACCGGGAGATCGACGCCCGCCTGCTCAACGAGCGGGTCGAGCCTGCCGACCTGCCCGTGCGCCGGTGGACCGTGCAGCGGGGGGAGAAGAACAGCATCGAGGTGGTCGACGACCCCGACCCGGTGATCGCCATTCTCGTCGTCGAGGGCGGTGATCGCGATGGCGACCGCTTCGTGGTCGGCCCCGGACGCCGCGAGTGGCGCATGGGGCGTGGCCGCTGGCACAGCGACAGCCGCCTGCCGAACGACATCGTGCTCGCCGACGCCGCGCCCTGGTTGTCGCGAGGAGCGGCCATCCTGCGCCGATTGGGCTCCGGGTTCGAGGTCGAGTCCCGCGACCAGGGCGAGTGCCTAGTGGTCCACCCCCGCGACGGCACGCCCCGGCGGCCGGCGCTCACCGCGAGCGGGCGCGTGGCGCTGGCCACCGGCGACTGGATCGAGTTCCACGACGGCAACGACGCGCGCCTCGTCCTGCGCGTGGAGCCGGTCGGGGAGCGGCCGGCGTGATCCAGCGCGGCGCCGATCCCGACACCTTCCTCGTCGACTTCGCGAAGGCGAAGCGCCGACGGCCGACAAGACTTCCCGAGTTGCTCGGTGAGATTTTCGCACGGGCGCCTGCGGCGGTTTCGGTCGACGGCGACGCCATCGCGCAGGCGGTCCTCGCCACCATGGACGCGTGCGACTTCGCCGACCCCGGCGGCCGGCCCTGGTTGTGGAACCACTACACGCTGCTCTTGTCGCTGCCCGACTACGACCGCCTCAAGTCCGTGGAGGACGAACTACGGGCGGAGATCGTGACGATGCTGCACACCCAGATGGTGGAACGGGGGGTGAGGGTGCCCGACAGCATCGTCGTCCGTTGGGCGCCGGACGACGAGGCGGCGGTGCCGCCTGGGCGTGGCGTCATCCGCGCGCGCCGGGTCAAGAACCTCGCCGAAGTGGCACCGGTTGTGGGCGAAGTGACCAGCCGCGCGGATCGCGTCGTGAAGCCCACGGCGCCTCGGCCCGACAGCACAGAGCGCGAGCACGCCCGGGTCGTGAGCAAGCTGGGCCAAGTGGGCCTGCCCGACGGCGCCAGGCGCGTGCTCGGCCGAGAGGCCCGCGGCGCCGGGGAGGACCAGGTGGGCCTCCCCGGCACCCGCGACAACACCAAGCTCAGCCGTCGACAGGTGGGGATCCTCGTCCGAGGCCGCGAGGCGGAATTCACCCGGGAACCCAATGCGAACCCGGTGGAAGTCGGGGGGCGGGCCCTCGCCGAGGGCGAGTCGGTGACGGTCGCGCTGCCGGTCGAGCTGGTGCTCAGCAACGGCCAGTGGCGCGGCACGGTGACGTGCTGATGCCCCAGGGGCGTGGCTAGTGGCCCTCGACGCGGCGGCGCGGACCCACGAGGGCAAGGTTCGCGAGGTCAACGAGGACGCCTTCGTTTGCCGGCCGCAGGCGGGGCTGTTCGCCGTGGTCGATGGCATGGGCGGGGAGGCGCACGGCGACGTGGCGGCTGCCATCGCGGTCCGCGCGCTCGCGGAGGTGCCCTCGGTGGCGGGCCTGGCGGGGGAGACGATCCTGGCACAGGCGATGCGGGTGGCGCGGGAGCGGGTGCTCGCCGAGGCCGACGCGGACCGTGGCAAGGAGGGCATGGGAGCGGTCGCGACCGCACTACGATTCGACGATGACGGGCGCACGGTGCGGTTGGCGCATGTCGGCGATACGCGCGTCTACCTCGTCCACGCGCCGGGCGTGAGGTTGCTCACCCACGACCACGTCGCCGACGGCCCGGAGGGCACGAA
>CAYHRZ010000008.1:0-27733 GCA_964359125.1 uncultured Klebsiella sp.
GCGCCCAGTGGGCCGACGCCTACGGCTCCACCCACCCCGTCGTGGCCGACGACCAGGGCTTCACCTGGGAGACGATGGCAGGCGGCTACAGCTTCCCCTTCTACATGCTGGTGGACAGGGGGATGGTGGTCTACGACCTGGCCGAGGGCGAGGGCAACATCACCGAGGCCGACATCGTCGACCGGCTCTGAAACTCAGGGCGCCCGGAGCCGGAAGATGGTTCCCGACCCGTAGTCGGCCACGTACAGTCGCCCGGCCCGGTCGCGACCGAAGGTGCTGGGGTGCATCCCGGAGGCGCCAAGCCCCACCACCGGGCCTCCCGCCGGGTCCACGGCGAAGAAGCGACCGGTGCTGAAGTCGGCGAAGACGTACTTGCCGTCGAGCGCGGGCACGGACGGCCCCCGGTACACCAGGCCCCCGGTGACGGAACTCCCGAGCTTGCGACCGTACTCGGCCACCGGCGCCACGAAGTCGCCTGCGCAGGTCGCCACCTCGTAGCAGTGGGTGCCCTCTACCCGGTTCCACCCGTAGTTCCCCCCCTTCACGCCGCGGTCGACCTCCTCCCAGGCGTCCTGTCCCACGTCGGCCCACCCCCGCGTCGCGCCGTCGAAGTGCATGCCCCAGGGGTTGCGCACGCCGTAGGCCCAGATCTCGCCGCGGGCCCCGGGCTCGCCGAGGAAGGGGTTGTCGGCGGGCACGACGTAGGGCGGCGTGTCGACGTCGAGGCGGAGGATGCTGCCGAGCAGGTCCGCGCGGTCCTGCCCGGTGCCGCGGGGGTCGCCGCCCGAGCCGCCGTCACCGACGGCCGCGTAGAGCTTGCCGTCGGGACCGAACTGCAAGGCGCCCGCGTTGTGGTTCGACCAGGGCTGCGAAAAGCTCAGCACCTCGACCTCCGAGGCCGGGTCGAGGGTCTTGCCCCCGTCGGCACTGCGGAACGAGGCGATGCGCGTGAAGAGCCGTCGCTCCACCTTGTAGGTGTAGTTCACGAAGATCCTGGGGTCCTCGGGCCACCGGGGGTGGAAGGCGAGGCCGAGCAGCCCCATCTCGCCGCCGCCCTCCACCCGCGCCTCGATGTCGACCACCAGCGCCCCGTCGAGAGTGTGCACGCGCCCGGGTTGCGAGGTGATCCACGGCACGTCGGGCCCGGCGGGCGGCGTGGCGATGGCGGTCGGCCGCGCCACCTCCCCGGCTCGCTCGAAGACGAGCGCGAAGGGCGGATCTCCCGGCTCCGGGGCGGCCTCGCCGAGCGTGCAGCCGAGCCACAGGGCGATCACCCGCGCACCACCATCGTCGCGCCCAGGGCGAGCAGGACGATCCCCCCGACCCGCATCCAGGACATGGGGTGGACGGGGCTCCCCACCCACCCGAAGTGGTCGATGGCCGCGCTGCTCACGAGCTGGATCGCCACGGTGAGCGCGGTGAAGCTCGCGATGCCGAGCACGCCGACGGCCCGGTTGGCGAGCACCACCATCCCGGAGCCGACCACGCCGCCGAGCCAGGCCCACCAGGGCACCGCGCGGGCGTTGTTCCACCACTGGGGGCTCGACAGCGGCAAGAACACCAGCAGCCCGAACACCGCGCCCACGGCGTGGACAGCGAAGGAGGCCGGTAGCTGGCCGATCACCCTCGCCAACGACTCGTTCATCCGCACCACGAAGGGCAAGAGCAGACCGAAGACCAGCGCGTAGTGCATGGGCGCTGCTAACGAGGTGCCCCGACGCAGAAGGGGCGACCCCCTCGCGGGAGCCGCCCCTGGCCAAGACCGGCGGCGCTAGCCGCAGTCCTCGTCGCCGTCACACTCCTCGGTGGGCTCCACCTCGCCCCCTTCCTCGTACACCGGCACCGGCTCGTCGCCGCCGCGGCGCCGCTCGAGTTCGCGCTGCCAGCGCACGTTCACCTTGAGCTCGGCGTAGCAGCCGGGCATGTTCACCACGAAGACGCCCTTGCCGCGCTCGGCGTCGAGGGCCTGGAGGTCCAAGGAGAAGGACTCGGCGTACTCGGGCTCGGCCACGTCGGTGTCGGTGTCCTCGTCGTACTCGGCGGCGTGCGACTCGGTGTCCTCGGCCTCGCCGCCGCCGGAGCCCTCGCTCGGCTCGGAGCGGCCGCTGTCCTCGCCGCAGTCACCGTCGTCGCCGTGGCGACGCTTGTCGGGACGACTCTCGCCGCTGTCCTCGCCGTGGTCGACGTCCTCCGTCTCACCGCGGAAGCAGTCGTCGTCGTCGCCGTCGCGCGGCGGGCGGTCGTCTTCCGGGCGGCTGCTGGGGCCCTGGCCGTCGAGGTACACGAAGGCGCCCTTGGCGCTGCCGGACAGCGCGATCTGGTCCTCGATCACGGCGTTGGCCTCGCGGCCCTTGACGGCGAGGGCCACCTCGGCCTGCCAGTCGCGCAGCTCGCGCTCGGACACGTCGCACTCGAGGTCCACCACCTTGTCGATGCGCATGGGGTAGATGCCGTTCTGCAGGGCCACGTCGACCGGGGGGTCGACGATGATCGGGTCGACCTCCTCGCAGCCAGCGACGAAGGAAAGGGCAAGGAGAAGCGGGAACTTGGTAGACACTGTGACCTCGGGGTTGCGCCGAGTCCTACTGCACGTGGCGTGCCAAGCAAGCTAAGTAGCTGTATCTACTGGAGTACTTGGGCGCGCCGCCGCCACGGCCCTGGCCCCGTCTCCCGGCAACCACGGCACCCGCGCCGCGATCCGGGAGAGGAGGTTACGGGGGGCCGCCCCCGGAGCCACAGTGTCCAGCTTCGAAGAACCACCCGACTCCGCCGGCCGCGCGGGCGGCTGCCTCGTCCAGATCGTCACCCACGGCGTCGCGCTGGTGCTGGGGGCCGTCCTCGGCGTCGTCGGCGCGCAGGTCGTCGAGTACATGCGAGACCCGGAGACGCAGTCCCGGCCCGAGGGGGCGCTCAGCCGGGCCGAGCTCATCGCCAAGCTCGACGACGCCGAGCGCAAGTACGCGGAGCTGTTGGCGGAGGCGGCCAAGAAGGACGAGCAGGCCCGCAGCGAGCTGGAAGCGGCCTCGCAGAAGGTGGTCGACCTCGAGGGCGCGGTGTCGAGCAAGGCGGAGGAGGTCTCGATGCTCGAGCTGAAGGTGAAGAAGGCCAAGGGGCAGTCCGCGGCGCTGAAGAAAGAGCTGGAGGCCAAGCAGGCCGAGTTGACCGAGCTCCAGGTGCAGCTCGACGAGGCCCGCGAGGAGGCGTCGCGCCTGCGCGAGGACCTCTCCGTGTCCCAGGAAGAGACGCGCTCTGCCCGCGAAGAAACCCGCGTGTCCCGCGGGGAGACCACCGACGCCCGGTGGCAGGCCTTCCGCGGCGACGTGGTCCTGGCGGTGTGCGAGAAGGGCAACCGGAAGAAGCTCTCGGAGTGCCGCGAAGACGTGGGCGCCATGCTCGACAGCAAGCGGGCCGCCCGCTTCAAGCAGTGCGTGGGCAGCCGCCAGTCCCAGCCCCGGCTGGTGCGGGTCGACGACAAGGAGAAGGACCCCCAACTCCCGAAGTGGTCGGAGTGGCTGGACCAGGAGTCGAAGTTCACCGAGAACAAGTTCTACATCGTGTTCTGCGACCCGACCCTGCCCGAGGCCACGGTGGGCGGACCCGACGAAGAGCCCGACGACGAGTTCTAGGCCCAGAGCGGCGCGCGGACCCGGGCCTCAGTCCACCGCCTCCGCCCGGAAGCGGGTGCCCTTGATTCGCCCCGCCCGCAGGGCGCGCAGGGCCTGGTCGGCGACCCCGGCGGCCACCGCCACGTAGGCGAAGCGGTCGTGCAACTCGATCTTGCCCACCTGGTCGGCGGCGAGGGCGGCCCCCCCACCGTCGACAGGCCCGGTCAGCGCCCCGAGGATGTCGCCGGGGCGCAGCTTGTGCTTGCGCCCGCCCCCGATGAAAAGCGTGCGCATGCCCGCGGTGGCGGGCGGGGGTGACGACGGCGGCTGTGGCAGCGGGCGAGTCTCCACCTCGATGCCCAGCTCGTCGGCGAAGCGCTGCAGCCGCTGGGCCTCCCGGGCCGAGACGAGCGCCACCGCCAACCCCGGCTGGCCCGCTCGCCCGGTGCGCCCCGCGCGGTGTACGTAGGCGTCGGCGCGGGAGGGAAGCTCGTAGTTGACGACGAGGTCCAGGCCAGCCACGTCGAGGCCCCGCGCGGCCACGTCGGTGGCGACCAGCACGCGCACGCTGCCGTTGCGCAGCCGGGCCATCACGCGGTCGCGGTCCGACTGCTCGAGGTCCCCGTGCAACTCGCCCGCGCTCACGCCCGCGGCGCCCAGGGCCGCGGCGACGCGCTTGACCGTTTCCTTCAGGTTGCCGAACACGATGGCGGAGCCCGGCGAGGTGTGCGCGAGCACGGCGAGCAGCGCGGCGTCACGGGCGTCGGCGTCGGCCGGGTAGGCCACGTGGCGCAGTTCCACCGGCTCCCCCTCCACCACCACGTGCTCGGGGGCGCTCTGCCAGCGCGCGCTCATGGCCTCGATGCCGCCGGGGAAGGTGGCCGAGAAGAACGCCGTCTGGCGGGGGGTGGGGAGCATGCCGAGGGCCCGCTCCACCTGCGCCTGGAAGCCCAGGTCCAGCATGCGGTCGGCCTCGTCGAGCACGGCGAAGCCGATGGCGTCCGGGCGCATAACGCCGCGTTCGAGCATCTCCAGGACCCGCCCCGGGGTGCCCACGACCACGTGCACGCCTTGCTCCAACGACTGCCGCTGCGCCCACCCCTGCTGCCCCCCGCACACCTCCAGCACCCGCACCCCCTCCATCTTCCGCGCGAGTTTCCTCAGCTCCCCGGCCACCTGGGCCGCCAGCTCCCGGGTAGGACAGAGCACCAGCGCCTGCAGCCGCCGGTCACGGGTGTCGGGGTTCAGGGCCTGCAACAGCGGCAGCCCGTAGGCGAAGGTCTTGCCGCTGCCGGTCTGCGACTGCCCCACCACGTCGCGGCCCGCGAGCAGGAGCGGGATGCACGCTGCCTGCACCGGCGTGGGCTCCACCATGCCCAGGGCGGCGAGCGAGTGGCGCAGCGCCGGCCGGAGGGGCAGGTCGGCGAAGGTGGGGGCGGCAGCGGGCATGGGGGGGCCATAGCACCACTGCGCGCCTACCAGATGGAAGGAGTGTCGTCGACGCAGGCCCGCTCGCAGGCCCACAGGTCCGTCTCGCCGCTGGCGACGGTGGCGCAGGTGGCGGTCGACAGGGCGTCGAGGCAGGCCCGGGCCGCCGCGGGGTCGAAGGTCTCGGTACACAGCCACGACTGGTCCAGGTTGGCGGCCTCGACGCAGGCGTCCTCGTCGGGATGGCCCAGCGCGGCGAGTTGGTCGCAGCCGGCGGCGAGGGCGCAGTCGGCGGCGGCGCGGTCGGACGCGTAGTCTTCGACCGTGACCTCGCAACCCAGCAGGCCAGCGAAGAGCAGGATCGTCCCGGTCACGAGGCGTCCTCGCCGGGGCAGGTCCAGGCGGTCGAACTCGAGCTCGCCTCGCCATCGATGTTCTCGTACGTGGAGGCGACCTCGCGCCCCCGGTCGTCGTAGGTCCAGGTCGTGGTGGCGTCGACCACCCCGTCGCTGTCCCCGTCGACCGTTTCCCTCGCCCTCAACCCGCTGGCATCGTACGCGTACTCGGTCCGGTTGGGAGGATCGGCCTCGGTCTGGTAGGTCCACCAGTCCACGCCGAACTCGCCGTACACCACCTCAAGGACGGCGTCGGTGACGCCGTCGCCGTCGCCGTCGTAGGTGAAGCCCAGGAGCCGGTCCTCGCTGTCCCACCGGTCGGTACGCTCAGTGGTGGTGGCGCCACTCTCGTCGTCGGTGGTCAAGGCGTGAATCGCCAGTCCCTCGTCGTCCCAGGTGTAGTCGCTCACCGTGGTGGTGGCGGTGCCGTCCATGCCGACGTGCTCCCGGGTGGTGCTCGTTACGCGGTCCATCGCGTCGTAGTCCCACCGCGTGTGGAAGGTGTCGTACACCTCGCCGGCGTCGCCGGCCTGGATCTCGTCGGCGACCACGAGCCGACGCTCGGCATCGTACTCGTAGCTGATGTCGATGTCTGGGCCGTCCTGCTCGTGCACCAGGAGCCCCTCGTCGTACGTCCAGGTGGCGTAGGTCTCGTCGTCGACGCTGTAGGTGAGCGGCAGGCGCAGCGCGAACGTGTAGGTCCGCACGTGGTCCCACTCGCCGTCGCCGTCGTCGTCCCACCGGTGGTCCACGAGGTTTCCCCAGCCGTCGTAGGTGCTACGCTGCGAAAATGTGCCACCGGCCTCCTCCGTCACGGTGCCGGTGACCCGGCCGCTCGCGTCGTAGGTGGTGACGATGGTGTAGTCGACCAAGCCGTCGCCTTCTTCGTCGTAACGTGCCTCCGCCGTGCAGTTCGCCGTGGCGGGACGCTCCACCTCGGCGGCACAGCCCAGCGCGAGGGCGGCCGCGAGGACAGGGACGGGGATCGGGCGGGACGGCGAAGGGGGCACGCGGAGGTCGCTGTATGCCGACGAGGCGGGCGCCAGCCACCGAGGGGTGCCCGAGGGCGACGCCCAACCCGGGTGGCGGGCGCCGGGCGAACGCCGCTAGACAACCCAGCACGAGGCGTGCCACGCACACACTATCCGCTTCAAAGCAACAACAATCCTGTTTGACAATTCCCTGACAACCCGTGCTTATTCTCTTGTGGGCGCCGACCCCAACTCTTCCCTTCCGCGCCCAGACAACCCAGTGACCAACATCCTACTCTGCGTGGGGGCGACAGCCCTCGTGCTCGTTTCTGTCTTTTTCCTCAGCGGCACGCTCCGTTACATTCCCAACAACCGCGTGGGCATCGTCGAGAAACTATTCTCGTTCAAGCACGGATCGGTGCGGGACGGCTTCCTCGCCCTCGACGGGCAGGCCGGCTACCAGCCGGAGGTGCTCCGGGGTGGCTGGCACGCCCTGGTACCCTTCCAGTACCGGGTGCGCCTGTTGCCGCTGGTGTCGGTGCCACAGGGGCGCATCGGTTACGTGTACGCTCGCGACGGGGTGCCGCTCCGTGCTGACCAGACCCTCGCCGCCAACGACTGCGCCGCCGACGTCGAGAACGCGCGCGCATTCTTGGCCGAGGGCGGGCAGCGTGGCCCCCAGCGGCGCCTCCTCCGCGAGGGCACCTGGGCCGTCAACCTCGCGCAGTTCGCGGTCTTCGTCGACGAGAGCGTTTACGCCCTGCCCCTGGAACCGGGCGACGCCGAGCGTTTCCAACGCATGGCGCAGCTCATCCGGGACCGAGACGGCTTCACCCCGGTGGTGCTCGGCGGCCACGACGACCGCGTGGGCATCGTGACCGTGCACGACGGGCCCGCGCTGCCGAGCGGCGAGCTGATCGCGCCGCCGCCGGTGGGTGACTACCAGAGCTTCCAGGACGCAGACCTGTTCCTCGCGCGGGGCGGCCACCGCGGCCGGCAACTCGACGTGCTGGTGGAGGGCACCTGGTACATCAACCGGCTGTTCGCCACGGTGGAACTCATCCCCAAGACCACCGTCGACGTGGGCAACGTGGGCGTCGTGGTCTCGTACACCGGCAAGAGCGGCCTCGACGTGTCGGGCGACGCGTACAAGCACGGCGAGTTGGTGTCGACCGGCGAGCGCGGCGTGTGGAGCGTCCCATTGCTCCCCGGCAAGTACGCGTTCAACACCTACGCCGGGCGGGTGGTGATGGTCCCCACCACCAACTTCATCCTGAAGTGGAACCGGCGCGAGGTGGGCACGCACCGGTATGACGAGAACCTCGCCGAGGTGTCACTCATCACCAAGGACGCCTTCGAGCCCACCCTACCGCTCTCCGTGGTCGTCCACATCGACTACCGCAAGGCGGCGCTGGTGATCCAGCGGTTCGGCGACGTGAAGCGCCTGGTGGAGCAGACGCTGGACCCCATGGTCGCGGCCTACTTCAAGAACGTGGGACAGGACCGGACGCTGGTGCAACTCATCCACGAGCGCTCCGAGATCCAGACCCACGCTGGGGCGCAGATGCGCGAGAAGTTCGCGCACTACAACCTCGAGCTCGAGGAGGTGCTGATTGGCACGCCCGGGAGCGGCGAGGCGGGTGGCGCCATCGAGACGGTGCTCGGGCAGATCCGCGCCCGGCAGATCGCCCGCGAGCAGGTGGAGACCTACGGGCGGCAGCAGGAGGCCGCGGTGCAGGAGCGCATGCTGCGCGAGGCGGAGGCGCGGGCCTCGCGCCAGCAAAACATCACCGACAGCGAACTCGGCATTGCCATCGCCGAGAACGAGGGGCGCGCCCGCCTAGCGCGCGCGGTCCAGGAGGCCAACGAGGTGCGCACGCGCGCCGAGGCCGAGGCCGAGCGCACCGAGCGGGTGGGGCTCGCCACCGCCAAGGCGCAGGCCGCCCAGGTCCAGGCCTACGGCGGCGCGAGGTGGCAGGTGGCCCAGCAAGTGATGGCGCGCTTCGCGGAGGCCGTCCAGGCCTCGGGCGTGGAGGTGGTGCCGCGGGTGGTCGTCAACGCCGGTGGCAGCGGCGAGGCGGTGCCCAACGCGTTCCAGACGCTGCTGTCGGTGATCCTCGCCGAGCGCGGCGAGGTGCTGGCGGGGGACGAGGCACCGCGGGGCGCGGGCGAGTCGGCGGGGTCGGCCCCGGCGCCGGGATCGAACGGCGTGCCGGGGGTGTAGGCGGCGGCCGGTCGCCCGTGTCGCTCGTCCCGGGGCGACACGGGAGGCGGGCGCGGGCCGGGCCGGTCGCGGACCGGCCTCCGACCGTGGAGCCAAGACGGCGAGTGGAGGTCGGACGCGCCCCCGAGGTCAGTTCTCGGGATGCAGGGGCGACGCTAGCCTCGTGACGAGATCGGCCGGAGACTCGACGGTCGGCGCCCCCATCACCCCCCCCGTCTGGTCCGGCGGGAAGGGGTGGCGGTTGCCGGCGACGACCGTGCCCGGGGAGGCAGCGCAGGCCCCATCGCGGGAGGCCAGGCCGTCGGCGCCGGCGGATGACCTTCTGGCGTTCCCCAGTCTCGATGTCTCTTGGGGCCTACGGCACCGACTGTGTGCCTCGCCGGTCGGATATGTTGTCGGATGCGCGCCGTCCGCCGTTTCCCGCTGATCTTTGCCATGCTCGGGCACGGCTGCGCAAAGCACGCCGATCCATGTACCGACATCGACCCGCTCCGGTCGGGCCCGCCGGGCGCGCAACGCAGGCTCGTACCGGAAGCAACTGAGTTGGCGGGATCCGCGCGCGTTCCTGGCGCTCCGGGCACCTGCGTGGCGAAGTTTTTCGTGCGTGGCACGCGGGAATCCTGCCCGGCGCACCCCGGGCCGAGCGCCGGTAACGTCACGGGAGTGGCCACGAGCACCGTGCCGGCCGCGGGGACGACGTGCTGGCTGTCGTGTGACCGAGACGAGGAGTCCGCGACGTGGGCCCTTTCCGTGCCCATCCCGACGTTCCGCGGCGAGGTGACCTGTACCGTCGAGGGCGGCGGTAAGATGCAGTTCGAAGTGGTCGATCCAGCAGCGGGGTTTTCGGCATCGTCCGGCGCTGCATGGCTGACGCAAATCGGAGGCGACGGGTACGCGATCGACTACTGCACAGGGAAGTCGTACGTGATCGAGATGGCGTGCCCGCTTGGACAACCAACCCGGGGAACCGGACCGTGAGTCGCCGACGCTCGGTCAGATGGGAACGTGGCGATCTCGGTGACCGAATCTCCCGGCGAGTTGGCGTTCCCGTCAGGCGATCGTCGCATGGCGATAGGGCTCCCTAGCCCCGCAAGATCTTGTAGGGCGGTCGGAATGTGCACCCCGTCGTGACGACCCCAACGCCGGGTCCGGTGTTGAATGAGTCGTCGGCGTGTGGCACGTAAGGCCCAGACGACGGCGGCTGGTGACGTTACCGACCAGCTCCGGCTTGTCCCGGGCGCGCTTGCGACCGACGGCCTTCGCTTTCAGGTCTTCGCCGCGGTGACCGAGGGACTTCGTGGAGACGCCCACGTTGAAGAAGCCGTCGTACACCGTGAACGCGAGCTCGCCACAGTTGGTGATCGTCGACACCAGGTTGCAGCCGAAGCACGTGCCGGTCGCCCGGGTCACCGGGGTCTCGCCACGGCGACTGGACGACGTCCCGGACGGGCGCCGGGAGCCGGCGCCCGGGTCGTCTCCCCACCACGCGAGCGTGCCCATTCGCTGCGCCCGCGCCGCGGTCGCCAGGTACGCCCCGTCGAGGTAGCGGCGCACGGCCGCATGATTTCCCTCGGAGGCCCGCCTCAGGCGAGGCTCGGTGGAGCTGTGAGCTGCGCTATCGGGCCCACGCGCGTCGGGCCGAGTGTTCAGGGTGCCCGGATGTCGACCACGCCAACCGGCACGCCGTACTCGCCCGCGCGGACGAGGAGTCGCCACGTCTCGCCGGCGCCCAGTCCCGGAAACGGCACACCGTCGTGACGCAGGGCGTCCAGGGGGATGCTCTCGGTGATCGCCACCGTCGCGGCGTAGCCGAGGCCCCCGAGCAGGTCGTCGCACACCCCCGCCTCGACGCGGACGAGCTCGACGCCGGTAACGCTCCACGGGTCGAAGTCCCGGCCGTGGGCTGAACTCGTGACGCCAGACCAGTCGACCACCGGCAGTGTCACGGGCGCGTCGAGGAGCACCTGCACCCCCCGTTCGCACCAGTCGGGGACGAGGGCCGCCGGGACGGCGGGCAGGACGACTTCGGTGAGGATCGCCGAGGTCAGTGGCTCGGCGAGGGCCGTCGCGTAGTCCTCATCGCCCAGGACGAACACCAGGAGCGGGTCGTCGGCGGCGCTGTCGCCGCTGTAGTAGACCATTTCCCCAAGTCGGCCGTGACAGGCGTCTGTGGCGTTCTCCACGGTGCGCCCCGACGTGGCGTCCCAGCTCGAGAACTCACCCGTCGCCAGCATCCAAGCGGCCTCCTCAGCGGCGTAGGGCAGGCCAAAGGCCCACACCCTCGCGGTCATCGGGTCGATGGGCAGTCCCCCGAGGCCGGTGGTCACCGAGCACCAGTCAATGTCTACCTCGGGTATTGCGACCTCGTACTCGGCCATCGACAGCGGCGCTGCGGCCGCCGCGAGGGTGTCGAGCCAGAGGGTATCGACAGCGGGTTCGGCCGTGGCGGCACAGGCGCTGGCGGCGAGCGAAACTAGGGCGTGTCGGTACACGGCGGGAACCCGGTGGGATCGACGATGCGGGCACAGTCGAATTCCACTTCACTGTTGAGGCTGGACTCCGACTGCCATTCCAACCGGCTCCCATTGCCGGCCAGCCAGTTCCAGGTCCACCAGGCGCCCGCGCCCACGGCGCCGTCCTCGGTGTAGTCGCAGGGAACGTAGTTGCTGCCGACCAGGCAGTCGGTGAGGTGGCTGCCGTAGTGGTCGTGGGCGGCCTCGTGCACCAGCGTCGAGGCGACGCTGATCGCCGACACGTGGACCCAGGGCTCGTCGTCGGTGGCCCCCAGCGAGCCGACGTTGGCGGACTTGTCGTGGTACGACATGAGGTACCCGTCGCTGCCCGTGTATTGCACCTCGTGCAGCGCGGCGGACACGAACTCGAACCACGTGGCCCCCGCGTCGTCGTCGTCAGCGCCACCCGCACGGCCAGCGCTCTGCCTCAGCCAGAGGCGCAGGTCGGCGGGTGCCCCCTTGGCGGTGATGTCGGCGACGGTCCGTCCCTGGACGCCGCTGGCGATGACCACGCCCGCGATCACCACCTCCGCCGGCGTGACCGGGTCCGCGAACGCTCGGGGCGACTCGCCGAAACTATCCCAGTCAAACCTGAATAGACGACCCACCGTGGTGGCGCAGGTCGCCGTAATGGGCTGGGACACGCCGTACCCGGCCACCGGCGCGCCGCCGTCGGCCGCCTCGAGGGGGCAGTCGCGAGCGAGCTGCTCGTAGCTGCTGGCCGCGTCCAAGTCTTCTGGGCCACAGGCGAACAACGCCAGCGTCGCGGCTGCGAACGGCGTCGTGCGCGCGGGGAGAACCATCGCGGGGACGATAGCACCCGGGGAGCTGGTTAGTCGCCCGCTATACTGCCTTCCGCACGCCCCGAGCCAATACCGAGGAACCGACAACATGACTCGCCTACCATGGCCACTTGTGGCCTTCCTCGTCGCCTGCGCCGACAGCGAAAGCACGGCGAAGGACGGGTCTGCGTCCGACACCTCGGCGGACTGCGCGGAGGGTGCCGCCGACTGCGAGGACACCGACACCGGCACTGCGGTCGACACCGGTGGCGACACCGCGACGGGCGAGTGCAGTGGCACCGCGCCCACGATCACCGACTTGACCGTCTACGAGGGCGATCCCACCACCGACGACGAGGGTAATCCCATACCCGCGTTGTACTTCGACACCACGTTCTCCGATGCCGACGGCGACGCGCACATCGTCACCATCGTGGTGTGGGTCGATACCGTGGTCGACGGGACCGTGGATGAATCGGCCTCGCCGCTGTCCGAGGCGGGCCCGGTCCAGCTCACCCTCGACGGGGTGAGCATCCCCGAGTGTGAGGGCGAGGGTGGGCGGGTGATCTTCGCCCTCGGCATCACCGGCCGGGGCCTGTCTTACGACACCGAGTACGAGTTCGCGGTGGCGGTGGCCGACGCCAGCGGCATGGTCTCGAGCAGCGTGGTGGTGGGCGCCACGACGCCGTCGGCGCTGGAGTGAACCCCGACCGCCGCCTCAGAAACGCCCGGCGATCGCGGTTCCTAGCCGCGCACCCACGCCGAGGTCGCTGAGGTAGAGCCCGGGGTAGAGCCCGGGGTAGAGCGCGGATACCCCGGCCTCCACGTCGACTGCCCAGTGCGTCCCCACGGGCAACCGTAGCCCGACCGGCAGGTAGACGGGTCCCGCCGCGCGTAGGCCCAGGCTCGGCTCGGTATACAACCAGAGGCCGCCTTCGAGCCGCCACGCCATCGGCACACCGACGTCCGCCCAGAGGAGGCCCCCGTTCACGGCGAGCCCGAGCGTGTGGTCCAGGCGCCTGACTGCGAGCCAGCGCAGCCCCAGGCCGCCGCCTACGCTCCCGGTCTGCCCTGCGAAGAGCCCGCCACCGAGCACGACGCGCTCGCCGAGCCGCCCATCGAGCCAGGCCACGACGTTGGCGCCACCGCCCAGCGGGTAGTCGCCGAGCGACGCCTGCGCTCGACGGGGTCGGGTCGATGGGGGCCGTGCCGACCTGGGCGGGGCCTCGTCACCCAGGCGGGGTTACATCGACCCGCTGGGTGAGCGGCTTCACCCGGGTGGGCATGAGGTCATCCACAGCGCGGCGACGGCGTGGCAGCCGGAGGGGTCGTGGGCGATGAGGTCGGGTCTTGTGTAGGGGTAGTAGTCGTTGCGGCCATAAAAGGCCTCCGACAATTCTGCGCCATACTCCTTGAAATTCCCGATTGCGTAGGCGCGGCGAGTGACGCCGAGGGGCGCGAGGATGTAGGGCACCGCCTCGTAAGACCCGGCGTCGACTGCCTTTCGAAATGCCTGCTCGAGCAGCGCGAGTGTCGCCCTGTTGGCGCCCATCTCGAGCACGTGCGTGAGCTCGTGCAGCATCATCAAGGGCTGCTCGGCACGCCAGGCGAGGTAGTCGCGGGCATCGTAGATCTCGATGGCCCCCTCCCGTTCGGCATCGAAGCCGTGGGCGACGAGCCACGCCGCCGACACATGCGTGCCCGCGCCCCTCCCGCCCGAGGGCAAGGTTGGCACGCGGGGGGTGGCGGGAGCCACGGCCAGCCTCGTGCCGGCGAGTGCGCGCAAGGCTCCGGGCGATACCGAGCGCGTCACGCTCTCGAGGTCGTAGATGAGCGCGGCACGCACGCGCAGGGCGAATCCAGGATCCTCCTCGGCCATGGCGGGATGCCAGAGCACAACGAACTGCCCGATGGGCTCGGTGCGGTAGGACGACAACGGTGTGAGTCCGCCGGGGTCCTGCACGTCGACCTCAGGATCGGCCAGCGCGGCGCCCGCGCACCCCGCGACTAGAGGAACGCCAAGGAATTGCAGGGGAAGCGCGAGCACCAGGCGAGCATAGCCCGCGGCAGGCGGCACCCCCGGCGTCCGAGCAGCGGTGGCCCACGTCGGCGGAGTCAGCGGGCGTGGCTGATTACGAACACTCGACGCCGGAGGCGCCGTGCCCGAGTCTTCGAGGGCATGGCGTGTCGGCGATGTCGGCCGTCGTCGGCCGTTATCGCCGCTTGCCGGGGTCGGGTAGTTATGGGCCGTTGGGCGACCCGGGTGGGACGTCACGCTCAAACGCCGGGCCCTCGCTGCGACATCCAGTTCGCGACTCGGATGCCCTGGAAGCGGGCAAGGTGGCGCTCGTTGTTGGTCACGAGTGTCAGGTCGAAGCGGGCAGCGACGGCGGCCACCTGGCCATCGGCGAAGCCCACCGGAGTGCCCGCTGTGTCGAGCCGGGCGCGTTCCTCCGCGTGGTATCGCGCGGCCTCCCCGTCGTAGGGCAGGATCTCCACCGAGGGCAGTAGCACGCTGAACAGGAAGTCCTCCACGCGCTCGCGGTACTTGCCGGCAGGGAGCTTCGCGAGGCCGTACAGCGACTCGTGCCACCCCGGGGCCGGGATGGCAAGCGAGTGCATGTGCAACTGGAACTGCCGCATGAAGGCAGGGTCTGGGGTGTCCCTGACGGGCTCGCGGAGCGCGTTCGTGTCGAGCAGAAAGCGCGCGGTCACCACGGGCTGCCACCGGTCGGCCCCTCGTCCCGGGTGGGATCCACCATCAGCCGGAGCACGTCGTCGGGAACCCCACCGCCGTGTCGGGCCCGCCAAGCCTCGTAGGCCTCCCACGGGTCTGGCTTCTGCCCCACCAGCCGGGCGTAGGCACCGTGGGAGATCACCATGGCGACGGGCTTCCCGTGGCGCGTGATCTCGACGGTCTCACCTCCCTCGACCTCGTGGAGCATGGCCGGGAGGCGATCGCGGGCCTCGGCGACGGAGTAGCGTCGGCTGGTCTGGGTGGCGGGGACGGGCCTGGCCATGGGGAACTCCTGTACAGAAGTATAGCCACCGGGCCCCGGCGTGGCTACGGCCTCACCGGGTAGTCGCGGAGGCGGGATCCCCGGCGGCCGCCGGCGTAGCCACGCGCCCAACCGGACGAGACCAATGGCCCATAACGAACACTCGACCCCGGACGCGCCGTGCGAAGCATGGCGTGTCGGCGATATCGGCCGTCTTCGGCCGATATGGGCGCTTGCCGGCGTCGGGTAGTTAGCCGAAGCCGGTGGGCCCCGCACGATGTTTCAGCCTCGAAAGGCTATTTCCAGAGTGGAGACGCCGCCCGGCGGTCGGGCCAGCGACGGACGTGGTCGGTGCAGCGCCTAGAGCCTTGCAGCGCCGCATCGGCGCCCTCGCGAACGGTGTGGCGCAGCATCGGGCTGAGACCGGCTGGCCGCGTGCGAGGGCCTTGACAACCGCGAACGGGTGGACAGGAAACGCATAGCATGTATAGACTCTCCGTGTGCCCTCGTCGCCTGTCTCCGCCTTCCTCGACCGGCTCACGCTGGCGTTGGCGGAGGATCGCGTTGGGGTCAGCGACGACGCTCGTGATCGCGCCCACGCCGAATTCGGCTGGGGTCTGCCGGAGATCATGGAACTGCTGTACCTCCTCGACGAGGGCGACTTTTCCGAAACGATGCCCAGCGCGGCGCCCGAGGGGGGCGTGATCTGGGTTTTCCTACCCGATTCCGGCCAAGGCCGACTCTGGCTCCGGCTGTGCGAGCGCGGGGTGGTGGTGGTCGTCAGTCTTCACCGTGGGTGACTCAATGTCAGATTCTCTCCAAGCGAACTGTCCCTACTGCGGGTCTCCAGCCGCACTGGTTGACCGCGAGTTCCGGGTCCGGCGCGGGGACCGTGTGCTTCCAGTGCAGCTACCATCGTGGGAGTGCCGGAACGGGTGCATGAACGAGGCAGGAACCGCACCCTTTCGCTTCGCCAATATGACGTTGGCGCCGCTGGAGCGTGCGCGGATGGAGGTGGCGTGGCTGGAAGCGTTCGGCGAGTCCCTGCCCGCGGCCACCCCGCCGGGTCGAAAGCCCAGTGAAAAGCGCAGCGTCCCGGTGCACGTGCTCCTGACGCCGACTGAGCTGCGCTTGCTCGACCGGCTGCGGGGGCATCAGAGCCGCAGCGAGTTCATTCGCGGCAAGGCCTTGACCGGGTAGGTCTGCCCGCCACCACGCGAACCGCGCTCCTGGATCATGCTGGCAGTCACTTGCCCACCGGTTTCGGCTAACGCCCACTCGACCCCGGACGCGCCGTGCGAAGCATGGCGTGTCGCCCGTATCGCCCGTCTTCGGGCGATACGGGCGCTCGACGGGGTCGGGTAGTTAGCTGCCGCGACGACGCTTCGGCCCCTACACGGGCGCGAAGGCCACCTCAAACCTCGAACGTTCCTCGGACGACTTGTCGTACGCGGCGTGAGCCTCCGCCCCGGCGGCGCCGAGCGCTGCCAACAGCTCTCCCGAGAGCGACGCCTCTGCCGCAAGCGAAAAGGAGGTATCGCGAGCGATCTCGATGGACGCGCTCGTGCATCGACCAACGAGGCGGGCGTGAAGCAGGGCGCGCCACGACGGCTCGAAGCCCAACCACTGGTAATCTGACGCTTTCACAGTACAAACATCAGACCAGACGCGGCCTTGCAGCTCGAACAGGCGTGCACCGCTGGCGGTGTCGATCTTGCCCCCTCCGGCTGTGAGCTTCGCCTCGAGTACGGGTTTAGCGTCCAACCCGACTCCAGCACCCGCGGTGCGCCGTTTTTGTGAGGATTCTCCGATGCTGATTCGGGTCGCACCCAGGTCGGTTAGGAGGCGGATCAGCTCGGCCTCACGCTCGGAGTAGAGTAGGGCATCGTAGCTTGTCAGCGGGATGTACTCGTTGGCACGGTTTCGCAATGGGTGGACACGGTAGTACCGGCCGGGGAGGGGATGCCCGGGCGGAAAGGCGAGCCCACAGCGAAGCGCGACCTGAAGAGATACCACCGTGAGTGCGGCGGCAGAGTGCAATCGAAGGGCCGCTTCGAAGGAATCCGGGGGCGCCGCGTTGAGATCCGACTTCGGCGGGGGCCGGGCGGCGGCCGCCTTGCCCCCGGCGAGGTCGACCGCTGCGACGGCGGTCCGCGCGAGTGTCCAACCAGCTGGACCCAAGAGCAAGAATCCAGCCGCTCCCGCGGCCAGGGAGGTCGCCGTGGGAACCCCGGCCCGGACAGGCGGGGCTGCGCCGCCGCCCGGCGCCTCCGGATCAGGTTGGCGGCTGGGGGTCGGCCCAGCGGCAAAGGGCTCCACGTACAAGAGTGGACGCATCGACTCCAGGGCTGGCATGCTTCCCTCAGCGCCGTCGACGTTCGCGGCTTCGTGGGATCGGTAGTCAGGCATGGTCGGGGAGCACCGAAGCGGATGTAACCTGCCTTCGCCAGTGGGTGTCGCCGTCGACCGCCTTGGTCAACGGAGCCGGCGTCGTGCCAGGCGTGGCAGCTAACGCCCACTCGACCCCGGACGCGACGTGCGCCGTCCGCGGCGCATGGCGTGTCGCCCGTATCGCCCGTCTTCGGGCGATGCGGGCGCTCGACGGGGTCGGGTAGTTATCGGCCGTTGGCGCCTTGGCGGCATAGTCCCTGGGGCAGTGAGCCCAACTCTGACATCGACGGGATCGACGCTGCCGCGAAGAGCTCGCCCGGATAGGGGAAGGAGCATGAGAGGCTTCGTACCCACTCCCGCCGCGGTGGTCGACCTGATGGTCGGGCGGTTGCTCGCTGATCACGACCCGGCCAGGGCCGCGTCAGTACTGGATCCCGGCTGCGGGGAAGGCGCCTTTCTCGCCGGTGTGCGCAGGTGGGAGAAGCAACGCGGGGCGGGACGGAATCTCGCGCTCCTGGGCGTGGAAAGCGAACCACGCCGTGCAGGGGCCACCAGAGCCGCCTTCAGCGGCGACGTGGCGACTCAGGTGGTTGAGGAGGACTACCTGCGCTGGGATCCGGGCAAGGAGTTCGACTTCATCATCGGCAACCCGCCGTACGTCCCAATCACCGCGCTCTCCGAGGCCGAGAAGAGGGACTTTCGTGGGCGGTTCGCAGCCGCCCGCGGGCGATTCGATCTCTACCTCCTGTTCATGGAGAAGTCGTTGCGACTCCTTCGGCCTGGAGGAAGGATGGTCTTCATCACGCCGGAGAAGTACCTGTACGTAGCGACCGCTGTGCCGCTTCGTCGGATTCTCGCCCAGCACAATGTGGAGGAGATCGACCTCGTCGGTGAGTCGACGTTCGAGGGGCTGGTGACCTACCCCACGATCACGACCATCGTGAGGCGCGCGCCGACTGGTCCGACCCGGATGCGCATGCGGGGCGGTGTATCGCGCGACGTGGTCTTCGGAGCCGAAGGGGCTCCTATCTATCCGGCCGGAGGGGCGACACCGACCCCCACCGACTGCACGCTGCTCGCCGACCTCTGCGTGCGAATCAGTGCAGGGGTCGCGACCGGCGCCGACTCGGTGTTTGTGCATGAGGCCCGAACGGTGCCCGAGGCCCTCGCTCGATACGCCCATCCGACGGCGGCTGGTCGTGAGTTGCGTGTTGGTGACGCGGAGCAGTCGTTGCCGCCGGCGAACCGCTTCCTCATGTTGGTGCCGTATGATGAGGGGGGGGCACTGCGACCACTTGAGGAACTCGGCCCGCTCGCCGGCTTCCTCAACCAGGATGCGGTGAAATCGCGTTTGCAGCGCAGGACGTGCGTGGCAAGGAAGCCCTGGCATGCGTTCCACGAGACTCCGCCGCTGGGAGATGTCCTGCGTCCGAAGCTCGTCTGCAAGGATATTGGGCCAACGCCCCGGTTCTGGATCGACCGAACCGGAACGCTCCTGCCACGCCACACCATCTACTACCTCGTACCTCACGAATCTTCGTGGCTGAAGCCGCTTTGCGACTACCTGAACGGCCCTGTTGCGGCGGCCTGGTTGGCGGGCAACTGCCAGCGCGCCGCCAACGGATTCATCCGGATGCAGAGCGCAACGTTGAAAAAGCTGCCGGTCCCCGATGAAGTCGTGAGGAGCCTGCATCCCCCGTGGGCCGGGGCTCTGGGCGGATCCGCGGCCCCACTCGAGTCCACGAAACCCACGGCGGCGAAATGATGAAGACAGCCTTCGACAAGGTGATTGACGCGATCCGGCAGCAGGGCTACCACAATCACCGGCGGCAGGAGCACTCCGACTTGCTGGGCGAGGCTATCTGGGAAGATCTCCTCGCGCGGTCTCCAGCGGTGAGGGCAGACTTCGAGGCTGGGGTCATCCAACGGTGGTTGAATCGCGGAGCACCGGGAGGAAGGGAGCGGCGGCTGGACCTGTTCGTCGGCGAGCCCGACCCGAGAACCGGCGAACCCGACATCACGAGGCTCCGGATCGGCATCGAGCACAAGTCGGTCATCACCGCTCACCGAAACCGCACCTCCCGGTACGACGATCTCCACGAGACGTTGGGAGCGATCCACGCGGTTCGCCAAGAGGCGATCGTGGTGGCTACGGTGCTCGTCGGGGTCGCGGAGAGGGTGCTCAACGTTCCGGATCGAGTGGCGGCGATGGCCCAGGACTTCGAGCACGCCATCCTCCCGCGGTTGTCCTCTGGGGACGAGACCCTGTGGACACACTTCCACTACGCGGTGAGCGAGAACCGCCCCAACGACCCGGAGCGGACGCTCTCGCAGTTCCGGAAGCTACCGACGCGTAGGGCGGCCCACACCCATGTGGAGGGGTTCGACTACATTGCCCTAATCCCGGTCTTCGTCGACAACGTTCACCCACCCCGGATCGAAAGGACCAACAGTTTGGGGATCGATGTGGATCGCGAGTACTCGGCAATGCTTGACGCCATCGCAACCGCCTACGCAGCGAGGTGGCACACGTGAGGCCGACGCCCCATCAAGCCAATGGCCGATAACTCCCCCACACCCGCCATCCCCCGCACACGATCCGGCGGAAAACGGTGCTTATCGCCGGACAGTGATGCCGACGTGTCGTGATACAGGGAACGAGCGACCGCGGGCCCGCCGCCGCCTATCCAAGCGCGCAAGGCTTCCCCGGCAGCGCGGCAGGGATGGAGCGGAGGCCCGGAGGGCCGCAGCGACAGCCCGGCGCCCCGGAGGGGCGGCCGCCCGTGGCCGGGGCACCGGCCAACACAAGCTCCCCCCGCCAGCGTGGGGGCCGCGGCTGGTGTTGCTCCGCTACCGAGCGGATCCCGGTCCCGGGTAGGAAACCCACCGCGGGTCCAGGCCCGTCAACCCGTGACCGCAAATCCATCTCCGCCTCCCACGTCCAGTCTGGGCTGAGCTCACGCCCCACGTGGCCCGGGCGCTCGGTCCGTGGGGTGAGGCCAACCCCGCCGAGTCGCCACACGTCCGCGGGCGACGCACCATCAACCTCCACCCACCACCCCAGCTACCGCCCCACCGCCGACTCCAGCGTGGCCGCCCGCCGCACCAGCTCCGCCGCGTCGGTGTGCAGCTCCGCGAAGCGCTCCGCCCTCCCGGCCAGCGTGATGCTCTCCGCCGTCTTCGCCACCGCCTCGGCCGCCTCCCGCACCCGCGACGCCGCCACGTCGCCCGGTCGCACCCAGGCCTCGATCGGCACGTCGGCTTGCACCAGGAGGGCCCACAAGAGCATGCCACCCGGATAGCGTGCGTGGCCCCGCCGTGCACTTCCGCCCGCTCTCCCCCGACGACGACGTGCGCGCCCACGTGCGCACGGTCTACGAGGAGTTCGGCCTCGGCTACGACCCCGCCTTCGAAGACGACCTGGAGGAACCGCTGGCCCACTACGCCCACGGCGCCTTCTGGGTCGTCACCGACGGCGACGGCATCGTGGCCACCGGTGGGGTCGTGCCCCACGGCGCGCTGCGCTGCGTCAAGCGCATGTACGTCGTGCCCCGCGGCCGGCGCTCGGGGCTGGCGCGCGACATCCTGCGGCGCCTCCTCGCGTGGGGCAACTTCGAGGGGACCGAGTTGTGGAGCGACGTCCGCTTCCGCGCCGCCCACCAGATGTACCAGTCCGAGGGCTTCAAGCCAGGACCCACGCGCGTGCTGGCCGATCCCGACCGCAGCGTGGAGCGCTACTTCTCGCGCCTCGACTGAAGCGCCGCCCGCAGCAGGAGCAAGAACAACCCGGCCTCGCCCATGGTCTTCGACTCCCGCGTGACCCAGCGCATCCCGGCGGGCAACTCCGCCTCCACCGCGCGCAACCACGTGAGCGGCCAGGCCAGGACGAACCAGGTGAGGGCCAGCGCCGCCCAGAGGGCCACCGCCCGCGCCAGAGACGCCGCGCGCGCCTCGGCCGCCACCCGCCCCGCCGCGACCCCCATGGCCACCACCAGGAACACGAGGTGGTGCTCGTAGGTGTACACCGGCACCACCACCATCAGCACCGACAGCGCGCACACCGCCGCCGCCGTGTCCGTAGCGCGCCGCGCCACCCAGCCCCAGAGGCCGAGCAGCGACAGCGACAGCACCAGCGAGACTCGCTGTGCCGCCGGCGACAAGAACGACCCGGCCGTGGGGAAAGCACGGTCCAGGAGGTCCGGGATGGAGTGGTTCGCGGGCAGCGAGATGGGCACCGAGAGGCCGTGGTAGTCCCCTCGCGAGAAGCCAGGGAGGATCTCGGTGTAGAACCGAAGCTGGGCATCGAGCGGCACCAGCGGCAGCGCCGCCAGCGACAACCCGACCGCCGTGGCCACCGCCGTGGCCACCGGCCGCCACCGTCGCTGCACCAGCCACCACAACAAGAACAGGGCCGGCGACATCTTCAGCATCGCCGCCGCGCCCACCAGCACGCCCCCGCCGACCTCCGAGGTGACGTCTCGCCGCCGCTCCACGAGCCACAGGCCCAGGAGGGCGGGGAACAGCGCCCAGAGGTTGGCCTGCCCCATCCAGGCGTTGTCGGGGATGGGCGTCCAGGTGCACAACAACAGGGCCAGCGCCCACGCCGGCACCCCGAAGCCGACGGCGCCCACCACCAGGCACCCCGCCAGCGCCACCTCGTTGACGAAGAAGGTGGTGCGGTAGCCCTCCGCCAGCGACAAGGGTCGCGACCAGTACGCGGCGAGCAGGAAGGGCGGCGGGTAGAAGTAGGGGTGGACGGCCTTGCGCGTGCCGTCCTGCCTCGCGCGGGCGGATAGCGCGGCGGTGTCGTAAGGATCTCCACCCCCGGCCGCTTCCTGTACCGCGTAGTAGTACGACGCGTAGTCGCGACCGGCGCCACCTCGCTCGATCTTCGCCAGCGCCGGGCGGGCCTGGAGCCAGAGGTGGCCCAGGAGCCCAATCACCAGGCACAGGGCAACGAGAGGGCGCGGCACGCTCGCGGCTTAATGCGCGGGGCGTCGAGGACAGGGGATGGGCGCACGGAGGCTCGCACGCGAGCGGCGGCCCCGGTCCCGGCAGTTCTACGCGAGCTTTCTCGTTCTTCAAGCAACCGAATCATCGAGGGAGGGGGCCGGCGGCCCGCTGGCGATGCCCTTGTCGCGACAGGCTGGTTGAACCCCATCCCCCGAAAAATCAGACAATGGGGCACCCTAAGCAGGAGAAAATCAGACAAGAGGGGCCGGCAGGGGGGGGCGGGGGATCCGCCCGTGCCGAGAAGTCGGCGTTTGCCCGTCGCGGGAGCGGCCATCGCGTCGCCCG
The DNA here is from genome assembly GCA_964359125.1 of uncultured Klebsiella sp. GTDB lineage: Bacteria > Myxococcota_A > UBA796 > UBA796 > SXON01 > SXON01. The sequence continues at coordinate 22,607 of CAYHRZ010000008.1, forward strand.
GCGGGCCGAGTTGTCCGATTTCCGGTGGCTTAGGGTGGTGTGGTGTCTGGAAATGGGGTGCTTGGGGTTCGAATGTCACTTGCGACGAGCCCAAGCGACGCCCAAGCGACGCCCAAGCGACGAGCCCAAGCGACGCCCAAGCGACGCCCAAGCGACGCCCAAGCGACGCCCAAGCGACGCCCACCCACCGCCCCGCGCCGTCCCCACCGCGCACGCCCCCAGCGGCCGCCCCGCGTGACCACCCACGCAGCCCCGCCACGGCGACCCAACAATAGCTCTTCTTTCCCCGCACGAACACGCGATCCGTGCCCCCGATGACCCCGCCGCGCGTACCGGCCCGCCCCCGGGTGTTACCGTCACACCGTGCTGCTGCTCCTCGCCCTCCTAGCCCTCGCCGACCCGCGCACCGAGCCCCCGTGGGCGACCACCATCCCCGCGGGCACCGTGGCCACCGAGGTCGCCACCACCCGCGAACTCGCTCAGCGCACCGCCACCGCGCCGGCGGACCTGGTGCTCTTCGCCGTGTCGGAGCACCGGGGCTCGCTGGAGCCCTGCGCGTGTGTCAAGCGCCCGCGCGGGTCGCTGGCTCGCTTCCTCGGCTACGTCGTTGCCGCCCGCGACGCCGCCCCGGCCCCTTCCCTCGTGGCCCACGGCGGCTACTGGCTGGCCGACGCCATCGACTACGCCGGGCAACTCCGCAGGGAGGTGGCCCTGCAGGACCAGTGGATGTTCCGCGCGATGCGCGAGGTGAGCTGGTCTGCGATCAACGTCACCGCCCACGACGTGGCCGGCCTCGTGGCGCTGCGGCAAACGGGGGTCGACGTGAGCATCGGCGAGCTGCCGCTGGTGTCGGCCCACATCAGCGGCCCGGGGATCGAGCCGTACCGGGTGGTCGACCGGGGCGGTGTGCGCGTGGGCTTCACGGGGCTCAGCGGCGAGGCGCCGTCGATGGCCGACCTCGCGCCCTACAGCATCCGGCCCAGCGCCGCCGCGAAGGACGTGATCGAGGAACTCCGCGCCAAGGTCGACGTGCTGGTGATCCTCTCCTGGACGCCCACCGGGAGCAGCGTCGCCAACCCTTACCGCAAACTGGCTGACGTCGTCATCGACGCCAACCAGCTCCCCGAGACGCTGGACGCGGTCCTCGAGAAGGGCACCCTCACGGTGTTCCCGGCCTTCCAGGGCGTGCGCGCCACCGAGGTTCGCCTTGACATCGACAACAAGAAGGTCGTCGGCGCGCTGGACCGCGCGGTGGACCTCGACAGCGCCGTGCCGTCACCACCCGCCATCGCCTCGGTGACGGCGGAGGCACGCCGGGAGATCGCCGCCCTCAAGAAGGAGCTGTACGGCCCGTGACCCGCCCCCTGGTGGCGGTCACCTGCGACCGGCGAGCGGCTGGCCCGCACCCCCCTGGTCCCAACGTCCGGCCACCGAGGCCGGAAGTTTTTGTCGGCGAGGCGGTCGTACAACGCCTCAGGGCGGCCGGGGCCGCGGTGATCCTGCTGCCGCCGGGTGACAGCGACGCCGGCCCGGAGATCCTCGACCGGGTGCAGGCCCTGGTGATCACCGGCGGGGCCTTCGACATCCACCCCCGCCACTACGGCGAGGGCGTCACCGCGCGCCTTGACCGGGTGGACGAGGACCGCACGTCGCTGGAGCTCGCCCTCGCCCGGGCGGCCTACGACCGCGACCTGCCCGTGCTCGGCCTCTGCGGCGGCATGCAGGTGATGGTGGTGGCCCAGGGCGGCACCCTCCACCAGCACGTCGACGGCCACGAGCAGCCCACCGATCCCGCGTTGGCCGCCCACCCGCTCCTGGTCGAGCCCGGCGCGCCGCCCTGGCTGGCCCAGGCCCTCGGCCCGGACAGCAACTCCACCCACCACCAGGCCGCGCGCGACCCGGGCGCCTACGGGGTCGCGGCCCGCGCCCCCGACGGCGTGGTGGAGGCGGTCTGGGCACCGAGTCGTCGTTTCGCGGTGGGCGTGCAAGGGCACCCGGAGTTGCGGTCCGGGGCGTTGTTCGCCGCGCTGGTGCAGGCCGCGCGGGCCACAGCAGCGGCGCGCAGCCCGTAGCGGGGGGCAGGCGAGGGGAGTGGCTTGTGCCAGCGTCACCCCGTGGCCTCCGAACTGCGCCGCGTTGTCCCCGAGCAGTTGAACCCGGCCCTCGCCACCCACGGCTGTCTCCCTGACGCACACCTCGGCGCGCTCGCAGCGGCACCAGGACCAGTTCCTCCACCCGCTCCTGCGCGCCCTCGCGGACCCGCCTCCCCTGGGGCCCGCCGCAGCGACCGCGCAGTGATCGCGCTTCCGCGGGATGCCCTACCATCACCCCATGATCGACCGCCGCAACCTGCTCCTCGGTTCCGCCCCCCTCGCCCTCTTCCTCGCCGCCGGCCCCGGCCTGGCCACCGACCCCGAGTCGGCGCAGGTCTTGGAACGGGTGCGCGCCCTGTGGCGCGAGCACGCCCGCCGCGCAGACGAGTTGCGGGCCGGGGTGATCCGGGCCGCGGGGTCCTCGGTCGACGCCGCCACCCTCGACGTCATCGCCGAGGGCATCTCCTGGGCCGGGGTGATGGCCACCTGCGCCCGGGAGACCACCCGCGACCTCTGCCACCCCGCCTTCCAGGCCGCCGTCCACGAGGCGGCGGTCGCCATGGGCGACACCATCGCGGTACTGGACGGGCTCCTCGCGCGCGTCGCCGGGGCGGCGATCGACAACAGGGCCTTCGTCGCCGCCTACGACGCCGTCACCGGCCAACTCGACGCCACCGGCGAGGACCCGCTGGCCATGACGCTGCTCCGGGGCGCGACCCGGGAGCTGCGCGACGAGTTGGGTCGCGACGGACTCGAAGTGGTAGTGGCCCGGCGGCGGCGGCGCCTGACGCAGGCCCGCGCCCTCGCCGAGGGCATCACCGAGCACGGCTCGGGCACGCTGCACAGCGTCGAGCCGCGCCTGCTCGCCGACGTCGCGGCGGGAAAACAACGCTGGGGCGCCACCGAGACGGCCACGACGGGCGCCAGCGACAACAAGGGCGAGGGCTCGCCTGCCCGGGCGGGCCTGGGCCCGGGTGCGGTGGCCGGCGCCATCGCGCTGGGGCTGGTGATCGCGGGCGGGCTGGTCGTCTTCGGCCTCGGCGCCACGACGTTGGCGTGTGCCTGCGTGGGCATCGCGATCATGCTCGTGGGCCTCACCCTCGTGGTCCTCGGCGCCTACGGCATCAGCCGAATCGTCACCGTGTCGCGTGCGTTCGATGTAGCGGGTTGTAGCGATGGCCGCTGGCGACCCGCCGTGCTCCCCGCCTCCGGGTGGAACCGAGGTCGACTCTGGGCCACGGGAACCATCCGCGACAGCCGCCTGCGCCACGCGAGTGGCCCCCGGGGGCGCGCCCTGGTGCTGGCGGGCGAGGGCGCGCCGTCGCCGGGCGGGAAGTTCGGCGCCTTGCTCGGCCGCGTGCCCTCGGGCGTCGAGGGGCACTACAACCTGTTCTACGCCATGAACAGCGAGATCACCTCGCACCACGTGGGCCGGTTGGAATTGGCCGTCAACGTGCCGCTAGGCCGTGCGCTGACCGGTCCCGGCTACCGCGTTCTCTTCCGGCCTCTGCCCTGACACCGAGGCTCGTCCACCTCGACCAACTCCGCGCCCTCGGCGTGGTGGGCGTGTTCACCCTGCACCTGGCGGGCACCTACATGGCCCACGCGCCCGCCTGGTGGTTCGTCACCAGCCCCGACGGGAGCCTGGTGTTCACGGTGCTGGCGCTGGTGCTCGACACCACGGTGATGCCGCTGCTCTTCGTGCTCGGCGGCTACACCGCCGCCGCGTCGCTGGACCGCCACCGCTGGCGGGACTTCGCCCGGCGCCGCCTCACCCGGGTGGGCCTGCCGTGGGTGCTCGGCGTGGTGGTGCTCGCGCCGCCGACCACCTGGCTCTGGCCCTACGCCCGCGGCGTGACGGTCGATCCCCTCGCGTTCCTGGGCCTGTTCTGGGCCGGCCCGGCCTTCTCCCAGTCGGTGTACTGGTTCCTCGGCGTGCTGCTCGCCTTCAACCTGCTCACGCCGGCGTTCCGGCTCTTGCCCCCGGCCTCGCTGGTGCCGCTCTCGGTGGCCGGCTCCCTGGCCCTGGCCCAGCACTACCCGCTCGATCACTGGCTCTCCGGGCCACTCACCCTGCAGCCCGCCCGGGCCGCCGTGCTCGCGGCCTGCTACGCCGCGGGCGTCTTGGTGCACGATCGCGGCGGCGCGCCACGGGCCTCCCGGGTCGTGCTCGCGACGATGGCGCTCGCCGCCCAACTCGGCCACGTCGGCGCGCGTCACCTCGTCGACCACGGCGCCCCGGGGAGCACCACTCTCCTGGCGCTGGCGTTCTCTGCCGCGGCGTGGACCACCGTCGCGCTCCTGTCGAACGAGGCCCCCCGCTGGCTGTCCAGCCCCAGCCCATTGGCGCGAGCCTTCGCCCGGCACGGCTACGGGATCTACCTCCTGCACCCGCTGGTGCTCCTCCCGCTGGCACTGGCCGCTCGCCACCTGCCGCTCCCCGCACTGCCCCGCGGCCTGCTCACCGGTGCCCTCGCGCTGGCCTTGACCTGGGCCGCGAGCGCCCTGCTCCACCACCACGCCCGGCCCTGGCGCGCGGTCCTCGGGTAGTGCGGCCCAGCGGCCACGCAGGGATGCCGGCCGGCCCTCCGCGGTCTAGGATCACCCGGTGATCGACCGTCGCAACCTGCTACTCGGCTCCGCGCCGTTGGCGCTGTTCCTCGCGGCACGGCCGAGCCTCGCCGCCGACGCCGAGTCCGCCCAGCGACTGGAACGGGTGCGAGCCCTGTGGCAGCAACACCGCCGGCGCGCCGATCGCATCCGCGACGGGGTGCTCCGCGCGGCAGGGCCCACCGCCGACGTCGCCACCATCGACGTCATCGCCGAGGGCATGGCATGGGCCGGGGTGATGTCGACGTGCGCCCAACAGACCACCCGCGACCTCTGCCACCCCGCCTTCCAGGCCGCGCTGCGCGAAGCCAGCGTGGCGCTGGGCGACACCGTGAAGGCGCTCGGCGAGGTCCTCGCAGGGGTCGCGACCGCCGGGACCCAGCGGGGCGCGCTCTTCCTCGAGCGGCGCCGCGTGGCGCTGCCA
>CAYHRZ010000009.1:0-27694 GCA_964359125.1 uncultured Klebsiella sp.
GGCGGTGGCCCGCCCCCGATGGACGATCCCGGCGGCGGCGGCGGCCCCGGCCCGGGCGACGACGACATCCCGTTCTAGCGCCTAGCGGTCAGCGGCCAGCGTTCAGCGGCCGCTGGTCTTCCGTCCCCGCCTGCTACCCGGGTGCTACCAGGGCCGGTCCGCGTCGAGCGGGGACCGCGTCGTGTCGACCGTCCAGCCCGTGCCGTCCATGCGCCAGCGCTGCTCCACGCTCTCGACCACCACGCGGGTGCCCGCCACCTCGTACCATTCCACCCGCACGAGGATCACCCCCTCGCGACGGGTGACGGTGGGCTCGGGCCGGGTCTTGGGATCCACCAGCTCCGGGTCCACCGCCACCTGGAGCACCTTGACGTCGCTGATGCGTAGCACCGGGCTGGCCAGGACCCGCGCCAGCGCCAACTGGTCGTCGGCCGATGCGAGGAACTTGCTCGCCACCGCCACGTCGTTCCAACGCACGCCCTTCCAGTACTCCCCCGACGCCTCGGCGAGGCCGGCCTTGTCGCGACCCTCGCGTACCTCGAGGCGGTGAGCGGCGTTGCACCCCGGCAGCACGGCCAGCGCGAGGAGTCCGGTTCGAGCGAAGCGCATGCCGCCCGGCTATCCCGAGCGGGCGGAGGCACGGGCGTGCGACTCTTGGAGCTGTTCAGCGGCATCGGGGCGGCGGGGATCGCGGCGGGGCCGCTGGGGCCGGTCGCCGGCGCCTACGACCAGAACCCGCACGCCAACGCCGCCTACACCTACAACACCGGGCGGGTGCCGTCGCCGAAGAACTTGGCGACGGTGCCCGCGTCCCAACTCGAGCCGTTCGCGGCCTGCGCGTGGTGGATGTCGCCGCCGTGCCAGCCCTACACCCGCCGCGGACTCGGTCGCGACGCCGACGATCCCCGGTCGGCCGCCTTGGCCAACCTCGTCGCGATTGCCGGGGCGCTTCGCCCGCCGGTGGTGGTCTTGGAGAACGTCCCGGGTTTCGCGGCGTCGACGATGCGTGGTCGCCTGCTCGCCGCGCTGCGGGACTACCAGGTCGCGGAGGCCGAAATGTGTCCCTCGGCCCTGGGTGTCCCCATGCGGAGGCGGCGCTACTACCTAGTTGCGTCGCGCCTGGGCGTGCCGCTGTTCGAGCCGCCGCAGGCGAGCCCGCGCCCGCTGGCGGAGTTCCTGGACCCGGAGATCGCGGCGGCGACGGACTACCTGGAGGAGGCTCGAGTGCGCGGTGCCGGTCACAGCGCCCACGTCGTCGCGGCCACCGACCCCGCCGCCGTGGCCTCCTGTTTCACCTCGGCCTACGCCCGGTCCCCGGTTCACGCGGGCTCCTACCTCCACGACGGTCGCGGAACTCGCCTGTTTTCTCCCGAGGAAGTGATCCGCCTACTGGGCTTCCCGCCCGGCTGGTCTTTCCCGCCGGCGCTGCCGCGGGCACAACGTTACACCCTGGCCGGCAATAGCCTCAGTGTCGACGTGGCGCGGGTGGTGATCGCGGCGGCTCTGCGGGCGGGGCTCGCCTCCGCCTCTTGACGGGCGCACGCGCAAGTGTAAGGGGCGCCGGTCCTCCGGAGCACTCAATGTTGTCGATGGTCCTCTCCCTCCTCGTTGCCTGCGAGCCCCCGCCCCCTCCCGTGCCTGGCGAGGTGGAGCGCGCCGGTGAGACCATCAAGGTGGTCAACGGCAAGAACGTCACGCAGGGCATGGTCGACGCGCAGCTCGAACAGTTGCCCGCCAACGTCCGCGACCAGGTGATGGCCCGCGGGCAGATGGACCAGGTGAAAGACCAGGTCGTCATCGGGGAGTTGCTGTACCAAGAGGCCATCAAGCAGAAGTTGCACGAGGACGGCAAGGTCAAGACGCAGATCGCGCTGGCCGAGCGCAACGCCCTCGCCTCGGCGCTCCTGGAGCGCACCGTCGAGTCGCGCAGCACCGACACCGAGATCCAGAAGTGGTACAGCGAGCACGAGGTCCAGTTCGCCAAGCCCCAGGCCAAGGCGCGGCACATCCTCGTGAAAGACAAGGCAGAAGCCGAGAAGATCCTCGCCGAGATCAAGGGCGGGGGCGATTTCGCCAAGCTCGCGATGGAGAAGTCCACCGACAAGGGCAGCGGCAAGGAGGGCGGGGACCTCGGCTGGTTCGAGAAGGGTCGGATGGTGCCCGAGTTCGGCGACGCGGTCTTCGCGGCCGAGAAAGGCGCTCTCCTCGGCCCGGTGGAGTCGAAGTTCGGCTTCCACGTGATCGAGGTGCAAGACCTGCGCAGCGCGATCCCGGTGGACGAAGTGAAGGACAAGATCAAGGGCCAGCTTCGCAACGAGATCGTCGAGGGCTACATCGAGGAGCTCAAGAAGACCGCCACGATCACCGAGCCCGGCGCCGCGTCGGCCCCGGCCGCCGAGGTCAAGCCCGCCGAGGTCAAGCCCGCCGAGCCCGCGCCCGCCGGGGGCTAGGCCATGGCCACCGTCCTGGTGCTCGGGGCCTCTTCGGGCTTCGGCGCCGCCGCCTGCCGGGCCTTCGCCCGGGCCGGCTACGACGTGGCCGGTGTCCACCTCGACCGGCGCGCCACGCTGCCTCAAGCGGAGGCGGTGGTCGCCGACGTGCAGGCCGCTGGTCGACGCGCGTGGTTCTTCAACGTCAACGCGGCGGACGACGCGGCGCGCGCCGACGTGATCGCGTCGATTCGCGAGCACCACGGTCCGGGCGAGGTGGTAGGCCTCTTGCACTCGCTGGCCTTTGGCACGCTGGCCCCCTTCGTGGGGCCGCGGCAGGTGTCGCGCAAGCAGTTGGAGATGACCCTCGACGTGATGGGCAACTCCCTGGTGTACTGGGCGCAGGATCTCGTCTCGACCGAGTTGATGGGCCGGGGCGGGCGCATCTGGGGCATGACGTCGTCCGGCTCGCACGTGGTGTGGCCCGGCTACGGCCCGGTGTCGGCAGCCAAGGTCGTCCTGGAGGCCACCTGTCGCCAGCTCGCGGTGGAGTTGGGCCCGCGCGGCATCACCACCAACGCCATCCTCGCCGGGGTCACCGACACCCCGGCGCTGAGGAAGATCCCGGGCAGCGACGTGCTGGTGGAGAAGGCGCTGGCGCGGAACCCTGGGGGCCGCCTCACGACGCCCGACGACGTGGCGGGGTTCCTCGTGCTGCTCTTGCAGCCGGGTGCCGACTGGGTGAACGGCAACGTCTTGAGGGTCGACGGCGGGGAAGACATCTCCGGCTAGCCGGTCGACACCGGTTCGCTACCGCAAGAAACCTAGTTGGAAGCTCTGGTCTACCTGGTTCTCGGCGTAGAGCAAGAACTGGTCCAACTGGGCGCGCGAGGGCTGGGCCTTCATCTCTTGCACGTGGCGCCCGGTGGCCACCTGCCACCACGCTGGTTGCCCGGTGGCGCGGTCGTACACCACCAGCAGCGCCTCGACCCGCGCGCCGCCCGAGCAACCCCACTCCTGGCCGACGAACCAGCCGCCGTTGTGGGCGTAGTAATTCCGGAGGTAGGGCACCACGAGGTAGCCCTCGCCCCCGGCCGCCATCGGCGTGGGCGCCACCGTCACCCGCGGCAAGTTCAGGTTGTCGCGCCCGTCGAGTTCGTGGGTCCCGCGGAGGCTGGACCGCGTCACCGGCGGCGGGTTCGCCCCCTCGGCGGGGGTGGACACGACGCCGGCTCGCGCCATCACCTCGGACACGGTCTGGGCCAGCCAGGCGGCACCCTGCGCCCGCATCTCGGCGCCCTGGTGGAACTCGATGATCCTCGCCCGGACCTCCAGGGTGGTCTCCCCCATCCGGACTAGGCCGCCACCGAATCGCAGCACGCCCACGAAGTCGTTGCGCAAGAAGGAGGCGATCTCGGGGACATCCGGGTCGAGGACGGTGGGCGCGGAGAGGTGGGCGTCGGCGTCCAGGAGCCGGCGCTCGATCTCGGTCGGCTCGTGCAGCGGCGGCAGGGGCGGGGCCGGCTGGTCCGCCACCACCACCACCGGGGACAGCGCCACCGGCCCGGACCGCAGGGCCCGCTCCAGGCCGTCGAAGCCCACGCCGTGCGCGGTGACGGGGGGCTTGGCGCAGGCCAGCAAGAAGAGGAAGGTCGTCATCGGGGCCCGGGCTAACTCGCCTCTTCCTGGCTCTTGGCCACCACCTCGCGCAGGGACAGGCCCTCCGCGAGCAGGAAGGCGGTGCCCACGCCGATGGTGAAACCGAACTGGCCCAGGTGGAGCAGGATGCCGAAGCTGCGCGCGTCGGATGGGCCCGCGCCGAGCAACTCCAAGGCCGCCGCGCAGGCCGCCTCGTAGCCGCCGAAGAAGCCGGGCGTGGGCAGCGCCGCCATGCCCGCCAGCGTGGCGGTCCAGGTGGTGAGGGCCGCGCCGAGCGAGGAGGGAAGGCCCGGCGAGGCCGCCAGTTGCAGCTTCACGGCGAAGATCGTCACCGCCCAGATCGCCACGCTGAGCGCCAACGCCGTGGCCCCGGCGGCGGGGCGCTGCCGCAGCCCCAGGATGGCGTCACGGAAACGGCGTACCAGGCCGCCGAAGGGGGTGCGGTCCGCCAACCGCAGCACGCCCTCCCCCGCGAAGCCGACGGCCAAGAGGCCGAGCACGCCGAGGAAGACCACCACGCCGGCCGTCCGCTGTCCCACGGCGAGCAGGTTCACGTCCTGCACCACGATCTCGGCCGGTAGCTCCACGAACCAGGCCACCAGGAACATCATCACCAGCAGCATCGCCACGTCGAGGATGCGCTCCATCACCACCACCGCCAGGGAGGCTCCGAAGGGCACCCCCGCGCGTTCGCGGGCCAGGTAGGGTCGCACCAACTCGCCCACCCGCAGCGGCATGACGTGCAGGGCGAGGTAGCCCACGCTGAGCACCGAGAGCGTGGTGCGCCGCGACATGGGCACCGGCAACAGCACGCGGAAACGCTCGGCCCGCATGAGGTGGGCGGTGACGTAGAGGAGTTGCGCGCCGACCATCGCCGTCCAGTCGAACGTGGTCATGCTCACGACGAATGCGTCGTAGTCGAGGCCCTTGAGCACCCAGCCGAGGCAAAGCGCGGTGACGACGAGCACGACGCCGACGCGGAGGTTCACGACGGTGGCCTGGGGCGCAACAGGTGCAGGCCGAGGAAGCTGTCTTCCAGCGGCCCGCGGGCCACGCCGTAGACCTCCGGGGGGAGGTCCCGGGCCACGTCGGTGCCGAACAGGCGATCCCACAGCGGCAGGGCGTTGGCGTAGTTGCCATCGCAGAGGTGGCCGTCGCGGACGTGGTGCCAACTGTGGAAGAGCGGCGAGTTGAACGTGGCATACCAGAGTCGCGACAGGGGCGACTCCAGGGTCATCTTCACGTTCATGTGCTCCAGCGCGTCGGCCACGATGCCCACGCACAGCGCCGCCGGGAGCACCCAGGGGGAGAACCCCGAGATGTCGAAGATCAACCCGAACAGCGCGACCGGGATGGCGCTGAGTTGGAGGAAGTCGACGACGTGCATCCGCAGGCCGGTGCTCGCGTCGAGGCGCTCGGCGCTGTGGTGCACGCGGTGGAACTTCCACAAAAACGGCACCCGGTGGTCGGCGTAGTGGACCCAGTACTTCGCGAAGTCCAGCGCCAGGAAGGCGAACAGGAACTGCAACGCCGGGTGTCCCAGCCCGCCGACGTGGACCAGCGCGACGTTCCCCGCGTAGAGTTCGTTGACGCCGAGCAGCGTGAGCCCCAGTCGCACCGGGAACAAGAGCGCGCCGGTCCCGACGTTGATCCAGAAGTCGCGGGAGAACACCGGCTGCGGTTCACGGGGCCAGGCCGCCCCGGCGGCGGTGCCGAGCAGCAGTGCGAGGGCCTGCACGATGGTCGTCGCGTACATCGGCGGGCCTCCTACCCTGCTGCGCGCCGCGTCAAGGCGTGCCCCCCCGGGCGTGATAGCCCCGCGGCCCCGCGAGGCAACACCGTGATCACCGTCTCCAACGTGTCGAAGGGCTTCGGCGGCCGCAAGCTCTTCGACGAGGTCAACACCGCCTTCGGGCCCGGCAAGCGCTTCGGCCTGACGGGCCCCAACGGCGCCGGCAAGTCGACGTTCATGAAGATCCTCATCGGCGACATGGACCCGGACTCCGGCACCGTCAGCCGTCCCAAGCGGGTCGGTATTCTCCGGCAGGACCACACGCTATTCGACCACATGCGGGTGATCGACGTCGTGATCTGTGGTAACAAACGTCTTTGGGACGCGATGGTGGAGAAAGAACGCATCCTCGCCAAGCCCGACATGACCGAGGACGACGGGGTGACCCTCGGCGAGTTGGAGTGCGTCGTGGCGGAGGAGGACGGCTACTCGGCCGAGTCCGACGCGGCGGTGATGCTCGAGGGCCTGGGCATCGTCCAGGACGCGCACGAGCGTCCCCTGTCGGAGCTCAAGGGTGGCTTCAAGCTCCGGGTGCTGCTCGCGCAGGCCCTGTACGGCACCCCGCAGGCGCTGCTGCTCGACGAGCCCACCAACCACCTCGACCTCGAGTCGATCGAGTGGCTGGAGGACTTCCTCAACAGCTACGACGGCGTCCTGGTGGTGATCTCCCACGATCGCCACTTCCTCAACAGTGTCTGTACCCACATCGCCGATATCGACTACGAGACCATCATCCAGTACGCCGGCAACTACGACGACATGGTCCGCCAGAAGGCGCAGATCCGCGGCCAGGTGGAGTCGAGCAACGCCAAGAAGATGGAGAAGATCAAGCAACTCCAGGACTTCGTGTCGCGCTTCGCCGCCGGTACGCGCTCCACGCAGGCCGCGAGCCGAAAGAAGGAGATCGCCCGCCTTCGTCCTGACGAGATCAAGCGCTCCAACATCCAGCGCCCCTACATCAAGTTCGAGTTCGACAAGCCCGGCGGCCGCGAGGTGCTCGTCGTCCACAAGCTCGCGTGCGGGTACGACGGGACCCGCCTCTTCGGCGGCCTGCACATCACCGTGGACCGGGGGGACAAGGTGGCGGTGATCGGTCGCAACGGGGTTGGCAAGACCACCCTGATCGAGACCCTGATGGGCAAACTGCCGTCGTTGCAGGGGAACATCAAGTGGGGTCACGAAATCGACGTCGGCTACTTCCCGCAGGAGCACGACGCGCTGATCCCGCCCGGCCACACCATCTTCAACTGGATGTTCGAGCAGCGCCCGGAGGCGGGGAAAGAAGGCGTGCGCTCCGTGCTGGGGCGGCTGTTGTTCTCCGGGGAGGACGGCGACAAGCCCACCGCGACGCTGTCCGGCGGCGAGCGGGTGCGCGGCATCCTCGCGCGCCTGATGTTGATGCGGCACAACACGCTGGTCCTCGACGAGCCCACCAACCACATGGACCTCGAGGCGATCAGCGCCCTGCGCGACGGCATCCAGAGCTTCGCCGGCACCTGCATCTTCGTCACCCACGACCGCGACCTGGTGGAGGGCGTGGCCAACAAGATCATCGCGGTGGATCACGGGCGCATCGACGTGTACCCGGGCGGCTGGGAAGAGTACCGGCGCGCCAAGAAGGGGTAGTCTCTCCGGGTGCGGCGCCTCCTGCTCGCAGCTTTCGTCGCCTACCACGCCGTGGCCGTGGCCGTCTCGTCGATCCCCTCGGCGGGCTCGGGGCTCAGGCGCTCCAACTGGGCGGATCCCACCGTGCAGGAGGAGTTCGCGACGTGGGCGGGCATGCTGGGGGTCGACGGCGATCGCCTCCAGGACCAGGTGTACGCGGCTGCCGTGGCGTGGCAGGGGGTGCGCGACGCGCTCGCGACCCCGTTCCAGGGCTACCTGCGGCTCACCAACAGCCGGCAGAGTTGGAAGATGTTCGTGGCCGCGCACCGCTACCCGACGAGGGTGGAGATCGCGGTTTTCGACCCCGGCAGCGACTGGGTGACGGTCTTCCGCGAGCGGGACCCCGAGGCCGACTGGATGGCCGAGCGCTTCGCCACCGAGCGGGTTCGGGCCAGCGTGTTTGCCTGGGCCTGGCCCAGCGGCATCAAGCGCTGGACCACGGCCTGCAAGGGCTTCGCCGCGCAGCTGTTCGCCGAGCGCGAGGGCATCACCGCCGTGCGGTGCCAGTTCGTCAAGGCGCGGAGTCCCTCGCCTCGGGAAGTGATCGATGGCGCCGTGCCGGGGGGGGAGGCCACCTTGCTGCGCGTCGTGCAGCGGCCGGCGCGGCCTTGAGCGCGCTGGCGTCGTTCGACCGTCGTGAGCCCGCGCACGCCGTGGCGCTGGTGCGCGTGGTCTACGGACTCGCGGTGGCCGGGCACCTTGGCCGGATGTGGTGGAGCGGGGCGTGGCGCTGGGTGTGGACGGGTCCGGACGACGGCGGCCTGGTCTCGACGATCCCCGGTTTGCTGGACCACGCCGGCGGCGCGACGCCGCAGAACGTCCAGGCCGCCATGGCGGTGGGGATGCTGGCCGCCCTGGCCATGGCCGCGGGTCTGTTCACGCCCCTGGCGGTCGCGGCCGTGGCGCTGGCCTGGGCGGTGTTGTCCCACCTCGGGCCGAACGCCGGGGGGAGCTACGACCACCTCGGCGGGGCGGTGCTGTGGGTGATGATCTTCTCCGGGAGCGGTGGCGCCTGGTCAGTCGACGCCTGGATTCGGCGACGGCGGGGGCGGGCCGAGGCGCTGGCGCCCGCGCCGATCCGCTGGTTGTTGTGGTGGCAACTGGTGGTGATGTACGACAGCACGGCGTGGCACAAGCTGTCGGCGGGGTGGGTGCCCTGGGGGAACCTGGACGCCCTCTGGTACATCCTGCAGCAGCCCACGTGGCACCACGCCAGCATGCAGTGGATGGCGCCGTTCTACCGGCTCACCCAGGTCGGCACGCTCGCGACGTGGTGTTTCGAGCACGCCGCACCGCTCTTGGTGCTGGCGGCCTGGTACCGTCACACGCGCGCGCGGGCCGGCTGGCTGCGCGCCCAGTTCAACCGTGTCGACTTCCGGCTGCCCTTCCTGGCCTTTGGCCTGGTGCTGCACCTGTCGATCGAGGCCACCCTGGAGGTCGGCGCCTTCTCCCCGTTCACGCTGGCGCTCTACGTGGCCTGCTTCTCGGGCGAGGAGGTGCGCCGGGCGTTTACTCCACGACCGTCAGGGTGAGGCCGGCCTGCTCGTTGGCGGTGATGTCTTCACCCACGAGGTACAGGCAGTACGCGTTGCCGTCGGGGCATTCTTCGCAGTACACGCCGAATCCGGAGGCGTAGTCGCAGATGGCCTCCGGGTTCTCGGGGAGGCCGAGGAACTCGTACATCTCGCGGGTGTCGACCAGGCCCTCCACCGTGGCCTCGACGATCGCGCTGCCGTCGGCGAGGAACACGCCCGTGAAGGCGAAGTCGCTGATCGGGATGGGCGTGCCCCGGTACGCCAACTCGATGTAGTCGGCGTGGGTCTCGAAGTAGGGTTGTTCGGTGAAGTCGGCGGCGGGGAAGTCCCAGGTGGGCGCCTCGGTGTCCTGGCTGTAGGTGCTCCCGTCTTTCACCCCCGGCGCGCCGAGGAAGGTGACCCCGCTCTCGTCGGCTTCCTGGATCATGAACAAGAGCGGCTGCGTGAAGTAGTCGTCGTCGAAGCCCTCGATGATCGAGGGCGTGGTGATGTTGGCCTCGTTGAGCGAGAACGCGTAGGTGCGCCCCACCATCGACTCGTACTGCACCTCCAGGGGCTTGCCCACGTCGGAGGTGGTGAAGCTGGTGGCGTAGTCGTTGCCGCAGAGCGACACCGCCACGTCGTAGGTGGTGGCCGCTGACAACTCCGCGTCGAGCCACACCTGCACGTTGCCGTCCTGCCAGGCCTCGGTGACCGCGACCGCTGTCCCCGCGTCGTCGGTGACGGCGATGGTCGCCGCGCTGCCGTCGCCGTCGAAGGAGAGCACCAGCAGGTCGCGGTAGAACACCGACACCGCGCCGTCCGTGGGGCTGATGGAGGTCAGGTGGACCTCGCAGTTCGCGCCGGTGTCGCCGCTGTCATCGGGGTTGCCCGACGGGTCGCCGCTGTCCTTCGTGGCGTTCGTGTCGGGGCCCGGGCAGGCCAGCAGGGCGAACAGGGGCATAAGACGGACTACTTGCATGCTTCTTCCTCGCTTTCGCCGTACTCGGCGTAAGCTTCGATGGTGTACCAGTGGAACATGCCGCCGCCGGTGACCTGCTCGGCGGGGTCCAACTCGACGGCCACGGCGATGCCCGTGTGCTCGCTGAGGTTGGTGCAGATCTCGGCGTAGGGGTCGTGGTCGTGGTCGCCATGGCCGTAGTTGTCGGTCCAGATGTGCTCGTCGTCGCTGCTGCCGAACACGCCGTCGTCGTCCCAGTAGATGTCCATCTGGTTGTCGGCGGCGGACCCGTACTGCCAGGCGTCGGTCTCGATGTGCAGGCTCGTGGCCCCCTCGGGGATCGGGATGTACCACCAGTCGACCTCGTCGATCTCGGCGAGGTGCGCCAGGACGCGCGTCTTGGGGTAGTCGGACTCCTCCGCGTCGGCGGGCCGCACGGTGAGGCTGAGGCGCTCGTCGAAGCTGTCGTGGTCCACGCTGCTCCGTCCCTGGGCGGAGGCCACCGCTTCCTCCGTGGTGCCGTAGTCGACGGGTGACTTGGTGACGGAGGCGACGACCCACCAGCGGTAGTCGTCGCCGAAGTCGTTGCTCGACTCGCCCATCACGACGTTGTAGGTGCCCGGCACCGGCGCCAGCCACACGTTCCAGGGGTCGCTCGACAACTCCCGGCCGAGGGTGCGGGTGCTCTCGTCGCCCCCTTCGAGCATGAACAACTGGTACATCGGGTCCGCCGACGAGCCTCGCGCGGCCGCCTGCACGTCGAACTTCACCCAGCCGGCCTCGGTGGTGGTGAAGGAGAACCACTCGCTGTCGCCCGATGCGTCGAAGTTGCCGCAGGCGTAGGTTTCCAGGGGCAGGTCGATGATGCGGTCGTAGTCGGTGGCGCGGTCGGTGTCGTCGGTCTGCTCGGTGACGCCGCAGAGTTCCGGCGGTCCCTCGCTGGTTTCCCCCGAGTCCTCGGCGGTATCGTCGTCGTCGGGCGGCGGGGGGATCTCCTCGGTGTTGTCGTCGTCGCTCGGCGGCAATTCGAAGCACGAGGCGCAGGCCAAGGAGAGGAACAACCACATCGCGGCGCACCATACCCGGCTACACGGCGGGTCGCCGCCCGCGGAGCTAGACTCCTGCGCGGAGACGACCCATGCTGCGCGCCGCCCTTGCCGCCACCGCCTTGGTGGCCTGCGCCCCGAGCGACACCGCGGTGAACCGGGTGTACCCCGACATCACCGTCACCCCCACGGCGGTCGACTTCGGCGAGGTGCCGGCCCTCTACGGTCAAACCGCCGAGGTCACGATCATCAACTCCGGTCTGGCCAAGCTCAACATCGAGCGTATCGACGTGGAGAGCAGCCCGGGCAGCGTGTTCTCGGTGGACCAGGCGGGGCCGCTGACGCTCTCGAACGACGAACAAGTGGTGTTGTACGTCGGCTTCTCCCCGGAGACCTACACCGACTACACCGGTAGCGTGACCATCTGGAGCGACGACGAGGAGCACGGCAGCCTCGTCATCCCGCTCAGCGGCACCGGCGTGTACGCCCCCACGCCCGACATCGACCTGCAGCCGCAGGTGATCGACTTCGGGAACGTGTCGCCCCCGCTGTTCAGCTACGGCACGCTCCAAGTCGTGAACCTCGGGGGGGCGTCGCTCACGCTCGGGAACCTGGAGCAACACGGATCCGGCGCATTCGCGCTGGTGGGAGAGGATCCCTCCGGCTACAACATCCCCGCCGGGCAGACGCTCACGCTGGTGTATGCCTACACGCCCACCCACGAAGACGGCGACAACGGCACGGTCGAGTTCCCGAGCGACGACCCCGACGAGCCCACGGTCACGCTCACGCTCCTCGGCAACGGCGGCGGCGACTTCGACTACCCGGAGGCCGACATCGACTGCGTTTCCCCGGTGGAGCCCCGGCGCACCGTGACGCTCGACGGCACGAGTTCGGCGGACCCGAATGGGCTGCCGCTCACCCACCAGTGGACGCTGGAGGAGGTGCCCGTCGGCTCGGCGATCACCGCGATCACCGACGATAGTTCGCCCGTTGCCTACCTGTCGACCGACGTGGCGGGCGCCTACAAGGTATCGCTGGTGGTCACCAACAGCGACGGCGTGCCCAGCGCGCCCGCGCGGTGCACGATGGACGCCGTGCCCGACGAGGACTTCCACGTGGAGTTGTCGTGGAACACCGGCCAGGCGGACCTGGACCTGCACGTGCTCACCAGCGCCGGGGCGTTCTTCGCCACCCCCTACGACTGCACCTGGTGCAATCAAACGCCCGACTGGGGTGCGGCGCTGGACTACGCCGACGACCCCTCGCTGGACCTCGACGCCCGGTGGGGCTACGGTCCCGAGAACATCAACATCGACGCCCCGGTCGACGACACCTACCCGATCCTCGTGCACTACTACGACGACAACGGCGACGACGTGGTGGTGGCGACGGTGAAGGTGTGGACCTACGGCGTGGAGGTGTTCGAGGCCTCGTACGCGATGAACCGCGACTACGTGTGGGAGGTGGGCGCGGTGAACTGGCCAGAGGGCACGGTAGCCGTCATCGACGACTACTGGGACAACTCGCCCAAGGCCGAGGACGGCACCACCGACCCGGGCCCCCGGGCCTGCTACACGCCCTGACCCGTCCCACCGTCGTCGCGCGCCTCACGCTGGCCGCCGGCATCGCGCTGGTGCTGGTCAACCTCGCGGCCTACGCGCACGCCTGGCGTTTCACGCACTTCTCGGCGGCGAGCGCGCGCACGCCGGCGCCCGAGTCGTTGTCCACGGCGGACCGGCTGCTCGTCCTGTTTACGGGGGTGGTCCACCCCCGCCCGGTCAACACCCGCTTCCCCGCCGACGTGGGCTTACTGGCCTCGCGGGCGACGATCGGCGGCGCGGCGACCTGGATGATCCCGGGCAAGGGCCCCGACGTGGTGGTGCTCTTCCACGGCTACGGCGGGTCCAAGTCGGACCTGCTGGAGGAGGCGCGGTGGTTCTCGTCGGCGGGCTACAGCGTCGTGGCGGTGGACTTCCCGGGCAGTGGCGAGTCGCCGGGCGACCGCACCTCGCTCGGCTGGTCGGAGGCCGAGGTCGTCAACCGGGTGGCGGAGCAGGTGCGCACCCCGGGGCGCCTGGTGCTCTTCGGCAAGTCGATGGGCAGCGCGGCCGTGCTCCGGGCGGTGGGTGTGCATGGGCTTCGAGCCGACGCGCTGGTGCTGGAGAACCCCTTCGACCGGCTGGTGACGACGGTGGGTCACCGATTCGAGTCGATGGGCCTGCCGGCGTTTCCCGGGGCGCAGCTCCTGGTGTTCTGGGGCGGCGTGCAGCTTGGATACGACGGTTTCGGACACGACCCGGTGGCCTACGCCCGGACGGTCGGGGTGCCCACGCTGTTGTTGCACGGGGAGGACGACCCCCGGGTACACCCGAGCGAGGTGTTGGCCATCGCCCAGGCGCTGGCCGGGCCACACCGCGTCGAGTTGTTCCCGGGGGCGGCCCACGAGGGGCTCATCACCGCCGACCGGGCGCGATGGGAGGGGGCAGTGGGCGGCTTCCTGGGCCAGTTGTGACCCCAAGCCACCCAATATCGGACAGAAGGTGATCCCAAGCCGCACAAAACAAGACAACTCGACCCTGGAGGCGGTCTCACAGCCCGACGCTCCACGGGCAAACCGCCATTTTCATCGCTCGCCCCGCGGTCGCCGCGTCGAATGGCGCCACGGTGTACGATTTTCTCCGGCTTAGGGTCGGCGGGTGTCATCTTTTTTGGGGCTTGGGTGTCGATGTGTTGTCGCGACACGGATTGAGTCCGCACCGTTGACGGGGCTACCGCCGGGGAAATGTGCTCACGATGCGCTGCAAAACCCAGTACCAACGAAGCATCTCGTGGTCCATCAGCGGTTTGCCGGTGTTGAGGAAGCTCACCACGAGGTCGCGGGCGGGGTCGGCGAACACCACGACATTGGAGAGCCCGAGGTGCCCGAAGGCCTCGGCGGTGTCGAGCCCGTAGAGGCTGAAGCGCCTGCCGCCCATCATCACGCCCAGGCCGTAGCGCATCGGGAAGCCGAAGGTGGCGTCGAACTGCCGGGGCGTCGAGGGCGTAACCATGTTGCGCACCGCCGTTTCTGACATCACCCGCACGCCGTCGAGGGCTCCGCCGCCGAGCAACATGGCCATGAAGCGGCTGGTGTCGCGAGGGCGTCCGGTCACGTTGGCCGAGGGCAGGACAGCGGTGAGGAAGGCCGGCTCGTTCGACACGCGCACGGCCACGTCGAGCGGCGCGCCAATCGAGCGCTCGAAGATGCGCGCCATGAACGGGGGCGCCGGTGGCCCTGTGACCGCGTGCAACGCCACGTCCGGCACCCGATCCGGCGCCACGCCGTAGCCGAAGGCGCCGAAGCCCAGGGGGTCGAGCAGGCGCTCCCTGAGCAGTCGGCGCAGGGGCTTGCCCGACACCGTCTCCAGGAGCTCCTGCACCACGAACCAGGTCGTCACCGGGTGGTAGGCCACCCGCTCGCCGGGCGCGGTCTGCGGCCGGAGCGCGTAGATCGCGTCGAGGGGCATCTTCCCCGATCGCAGGATCGCCATCGCGTCGAGTCCGGGCGGCATGTCGGGGATGCCGGCCGTGTGGTTGAGCAGGTGCCGCAGGTGGATGTTGTGCTTGCCGTGCTGGCCGAAGGACGGGAGCACGTCGGCCACGGCGCGGTCCAGGGCCAGCAGGCCGTCGTCGACCAGCGCGTGGACCAGCGCGGCGGTGACGATCTTGGAGCCGGAGAACAGGCTGAACAGGCTCTCCGGGGTGGCCACCGGCCCCGGCTTCGCGCCCGGCGCGTGATGCAAGTGCCCCACCGTGCGGTCCAACAGCACCAAGCCCCGGTGCCGGACGTGGAGGGCTATCGCAGGGTGCAATCCCGCCCGGTACAGGCGGAGCACCGCCTTCCACGCGCCCTCGGTGCGGCTGTCGCGGCGGTCTTCCTCGCCCACGCGGACCACCTCGGCGGCGGCGGGCACGTCGACGAGGGTTCGCAGCCGGGGCACGGCGCAGCCTAGCTCACGAGAGCGCGCCAGGGCCCTCCGGGTCCACGGTATTTAGTGTGCATGACATTGACACCGAATCATGATTCATGTAAATGAGATTCATATGAAAACCCGTCCCTACGTGCAGGGCCGCCGGGCACAGGCCACTGCGGCCAGCGAGGCGCGCATCCTCGCGGCAGCGATCGACCTGTTTCTGGATGACGGCACCCAGCCCACGCTCGACGCCGTGGCCGCCTGCGCGGGCGTCACTGTGCAGACGATCCTGCGAAAGTTCGGTTCCAAGGAGCAGCTCACCCGGGCGGCGGTGGAGCGCGGCACGAGCCAGGTGGCCGAGCACCGGGGCGCGGCGCCAGTGGGCGACGTTGGCGCTGCCATCGCGAACCTCGTGGAACACTACGCCGAGTGGGGCGCAATCGCGCTGCGCGTACTCGACATCGAGCGCACGCTGCCGGGGCCCGCGAGGGATGGGCGTGCGTTCCATCACGCATGGGTTGCGAGGGTTTTTGAACCACAACTCTCCCGCTCCAAGCACCCTGGGCGAACGCGGGCCCAGCTCGTCGCCGTCACCGACGTGTACGTCTGGAAGGTCCTCCACCACGACCTGGGGCTGCCTCGCCCCGAGGTGGAAGCCACCCTCGTCGACCTGGTCAACCGCGTCCTCGCCTAGTCTCGGAGTGCCCATGGCCACGATCCTCGCCTACACCTCCCCTGCCCGCGGCCACGTCTTTCCCCTGCTGCCCACGCTGCTGGAGTTGCGAGCGCGTGGCCACACCGTGCACGTGCGCACCCTCGCCAGCGAGGTGCCGCGGCTTCGCGGGCTTGGCCTGCTGGCCGAGCCGATCGCCGCCGCGATCGAGGCGCGGGCGCTCGACGACTGGAAGGCCAAGACCCCCCTCGGGATGATGGACCGGGCATTCACGACCTGGCTCGAACGCGCGCGGCACGAGGTGGCCGACGTGCGTGCCGCGGTCGCCGAGAGCGGCGCCAACCTGCTGCTCGTCGACGTCAACAGCTGGGGCGCCCAGGCCGCGGCGGAGGCCTCCGGCCTCCCGTTCGCCGTGTTTGCCCCCTACTTCCTCAACGTGCAGGCCCCCGGTCGACCACCCTTTGGCCTCGGGCTCGCGCCGGCGTCCGGCCTGCTCGGTCGCCTACGCGACGCGTTGTTGTGGGCCGCGCTTCGCCTGGCCGGCCGCCCCTACCTCCGGCGGCTGAACGCCCTTCGCCTGGGCGTGGGCCTGCCGCCGCTCCCGGCGCTGGACCGGCTCACGCAGCACGCCCACCGGGTGCTGGCCTACACCGCCGAGCCCTTCGAGTACGCCCACGGCGGGTGGCCCACCAACGTGCGCCTCGTCGGTCCCGGCGTCTGGGAGCCCGCCACGGAACCGCTCGCCCCCGACAGTGTGCGTCCGCTGGTGCTGGTGACCTGCTCGACGGAGTTCCAGGACGACGGTCGCCTCGTCGAGACCGCCCTGGCCGCGCTCGCCGACGAAGGCGTCGACGTCGTCGCGACGACGGGCGCCATCGACCCCGGTCGCTTCCGTGTCCCCGCGAACGCCCGCGTGGTGCGCTTCGCCGCCCATGGACCGCTGCTGCGACGCGCGGTGGCGGTCGTGTGTCACGGCGGCATGGGCATCACCCAGAAGGCGCTCGCTGCGGGGGTTCCGGTGTGCGTGGTGCCGTGGGGGCGCGACCAGAACGACGTGGCGCGGCACGTGGAGCTCAGCGGTGCCGGTCGCCGACTCCCCCGGAACCGGCTCACGGTTGACCGATTGCGGGAGGCCGTGCGGGCCACGACCGGCCTGCGCCCGGGCGCCCAGCGGATGGCGGAAGCCTTCGCGGCGGCGGCGGGCGCGGTCGGCGCGGCGGACGAACTGGAGTCGCTGGTCCCTGGAGGCGTGGCCGCTCGGCAGGCGCTCTGACGGAACCGGCGTCGGCGCTCGCGTGGGGGCTGCTGAGGCCACGGAAGTACGGCTGGACCGGGCGCAAGACGCAATCGGGCCAAGAGCGTCGGGACGAGAGCGTCTTTTCGCCGGAGTACTCTCCCGTGGCTTCCGAGACGCCTGCGGGCGATGTCCTCGGGTTGTAAGCTGGAAAGCCGTCCGACGATCCCCGTCCCCTCGCTGAAGCCCCTCCCCGCGTGGATCCCGGAGCCGATGGACGTCCACCACTCCACGCGCAAGCTGCTCACCCGCCTGGGCCGCGTGGAGCTCCTCGTCATCGACGAGATGGGCTACCTCGACCTCCGCCCCGAGCAGTCCGACATGTTCTTCAAACAGATGGAGGAGCGCTACCGCAACCGGACCTCCGCGATCATCACCACCAACCTGGAGTACGAGGAGTGGGCGGCGTTCCTCGGCCAGAAGGCCATGGTCGCCGCGATCCTCCACCGCCTCCGCCACCGCTGTGTCACAATCCGCGTGGACGGGGTGTCGCTCCGGGGCCCCGTGTCCTGAACAACTCGCCCGCGAGGGCAACCCCGGTCCGCGGAGCCGAGGGCGGCGTGGTTGGATCCCCACGGACCGCCCGCGCCCTGGGCGACCTCCACCGTGCCGGGGCCCCAGCCCCCACCCGCGAACCGGAGCGACCTCCCGCGGTGGCTCATCTCCCGTGAGCAGCGGGGGGACCACTTTGCGTGAGGGTCAAGCTCTGAGGGTGCTCGACTTGGCCTGCACGCGGGCTCCCTTCACCCGGTCCGTACCGCGAACGTGGCCAAGGCGCGGCCTCGAATGCCGACCGCGCGACCGGCGCTTGCGGTCAGCGAAAGGGGAAGGATGCACGCCGAGGGCGCCGCCCTCGATTCTGCTGCGTTTCGTGGGCTCTCGTGCCAGCGAACACCATTCTGCAGAGCCACAGGGGCGCCCTGGCGGGCCCCCCATTGGCGCCGGCAGCGAGTCCCGGGCGTGGTAGGCTCACCGGGAGGCCATCATGCGCCGAATGACAGTGTCCGCCTGCGTCGATGCCGCCGCCGCGGTGGTTTGGGCGCACCTGTCCCGTCTCGACCAGATCCACGTTTGGACCGACCTCATCCACGACTCGCGCACGAGCGGGGCATGCAGCATGGGCGTCGGCGCCGAGCGAAGCTGCGAATTCGGTCGCAGTCGCAGTAACCACGAGCACGTCATCGCGTGGGATGAGGGCCGCTCGTTCGCCCACGAGTCGACGGACGCGCCCATGATGCGGCTCTCGCGAAGCGCCTGGTCGGTGACGCCGATGGGGGAACGGGCGCAGGTCCGCTCCGAGGCCGAGATGGAGTTCAAGGGCGGTCTGCTGGGTCGCATCCTGGGGTGGCTGCTCGTCCCCGTCCTCGCCCGGCTCCTCCCGAATCCGCTGACGAAGTTCAAGTTCTGGGCGGAGAGCGGCCGGCCCTACGAGGGCAAGGCGTCGCCCCTCCCGGTGCCCGTCGCATTCTGCCTGTGACCGCGCTCCGTGCGGGGAGCGCCCTCGCCGCCGGAGGCACCGCTTCGTTGCTGGTCCTCGTGGTCGGCACCGAGCCTGGTGGCCACCCGGTGGCCTACCTGATGGCACTCGGGGCCGTCCTCCTCGGAGCCATCGTTGCCGGAGCCGGCCTCGTCGTCGCTCGACGCTCGCTGTCGGTCTGGGTTCAGGTGCTCGGGTGGCTGGCCGTGCTGCTCGTGGGCAGCAGCAGCTCAGCGCTTCTATTGGCCTGGTTCCTGGTGAGTGGGCTTCCGGCGGCCGGGTAGACGGCGGCGCCTCCCCACACGCCTGGAAGCGCCCCCGCACGATCCCGAGCAGTGTCCCCCGGTTCCGCCCGACGAACCCCTCGGCGTAGGCAACATCGACACCGTCGGGCGACCGCGCGCGGACCTGGGGGTGGTCGCCAGCGTGTACCGGGGAGTGCCCGACGGCGTGCGCCTGTGGGCGGGAGGCGACCGCCTCCGGCGGGTGGATGTTACGGCCTGCCGGAGGTGCACGGGTTCGGGAAGGGGTTGATCGACGATGAGTGACCATGCCAAGGACCCTGTGGGGTTGTTTCGCCGGCTTCGCGGGGCTGCCGACGCGGCCACGCTGGGACTACGGCGAGCAATGCTGCGGGCAGACCACCCAGGTGAGGTGCCGTGCCTGCCACCGGACGTTGACGAGGCGGAGTTGGAGCGCCAGCTCCGCGAGCAGGCAAGGCTCACGAACGAGCAGTGGAACGTGCGGCAGCAACTGTCCGCGCTTGGAAGGCGCGACCTTCCGTTCGACGCCCACCTCGCCCTGGCGGACGAGCTGGAGAACGTCAGCACGGGGGAGGTCGCGCGTCTGCGGTTGCTCGCGCTCGCTCGTTCATTCCCCAACGCGACGAAGTCCGACGTGGAGCTGTTCGAACGCGCGCTTGGGCGGGTCGCGGGCCGCGCTGCCCGCTTCGTGTCGGACGGCGGCCTGCCCTCGACGGGCGGACTCGACGGGGTGATCGCCGCAGCCTGGCCCGCGCAAGGTTGGTGGCCCAGGCCCCAGCGGGGGTCGCACTACGATGAGGAGGGGTCGGGAGAGGTGGCGCTCGCCGTCCACCGCGCCGTGGTCCTCGAGCGCGCATTGAGCGGAGACCTGTCGGCAGGCGAGGCGGAGAAGGCAGAGCGCGCGCGCTGGACCGACGACCCCTAGACCTACAGCCTCTCGGACGCTGGCCGAGCGCGCCCCGGACCGGGCGCCGGTCAACACCCGCCTCGGCGACGAGTTGCTCGCGGGCTCGATCTCCTGCACCTACTGCGGCTCGCCGTTCATCGGGCAGCACGCCGAGCACGGTCGGTAGCGCTGCTGCCCGTGCCGGTCCAAGGACAAGCTCGGCGCGAAGGGCGGTTCGGCGAAGCAGCTCCCGGAGGAGGAGACCCAGGCCGCGGTGGTCGACCTCCTCCGACGC
Source organism: uncultured Klebsiella sp. (assembly GCA_964359125.1). Taxonomy (GTDB): domain Bacteria; phylum Myxococcota_A; class UBA796; order UBA796; family SXON01; genus SXON01. The sequence goes on from CAYHRZ010000009.1 coordinate 19,911, forward strand.
GACGTGCTGTCGGCCCGCTGCCTGCGCGAGTTGCCCGACCTCGTGAGCGCCGACGCCGACGGCGCCAGCAAGGCGGCCCTGGCCGACCTCGCCGCCGTGGACCTCCAGCTCACCGACGCGAAGCGCCGCCTCGGCAACCTGTACCGGGCCATCCAGCGCGACGACGAGACCGACCTGCCCAGGCTCGCCCCCCGCCTGCGCGAGGTGAAGGGCCGGGTGGACGAGCTGACGGCCAAGCACGCGCGTCTCGCTACCGCGGCCACCCCGGTCGTCCGCCTTGCCGACGAGGCCACGATCACCCGCCGCGGAGAGCGCCTCCGGGCTGTGCTGGCGACCGGCTCACCCGCGACCCAGCGCACGTTCCTCTGGGCATGGATCGCCCGCATCGAGGCCGACGGCATGAAGCTCGCCGTCGCCTCCACGATCCCGGGCGACCTGTGCGGTCGTGGGGGAGATGGTCTCCAGGTTGAGCTTGACGCCTCCCGTTTCCGCACCATGGTGGAACCACGGAGGTACCGATGTCGTCGATCACGCTGAAGGATGTCCCGGAAGACTTGCTCGTCCGCCTCCGCGGGGCCGCCGCGCGGGAGCGCCGCAGCCTCAACCAGGAAGCGCTTGTGCTGATCGAGCGCGGGCTCGCCGAGCGGGAAACGGCTGAGGAGAGAGCTCAACGACAGGTGCACGCGTGGCGGGCCCTGGCCGGCGGCTGGGTGAGCGCGCACGCGTTCGAGGACGAAGTCGCTGACCTCTACGCCGCGCGGACGGCCGGCCGAGGCGTCGACCTGTGAAGGTGCTCGACTCCGATACGTCGATCGGCGTCTTGTGTGGGCGCACGGAGGTCCTGGAGCGACGGGCGGCGGAGCCCGATGAGGTCGCCACCACCTGGGTCACGGCCTCGGAGCTGTTCTACGGCGCGGCGAAGTCCGCGAAGCCCGACGCGAACGCTGCCCTGGTCGTCCGGTTCCTCAACACCCTCCCGGTGCTCGGCCCGGCCCCGCGAGTGCGCGGCTGTTCGGCGAGGTGATGGCACGGCTGGCGACGGCGGGGCAGATCGTCGCCGACGCCGACCTGTTCATCGCGGCGATCGCGTTGAGCCGAGGCGCCACGCTGGTGACCGGGAACCGGAAGCACTACGAGCGAATTCCGGGGTTGGTCCTAGAAGACTGGTTGCGACCGTGAGACGATCCGTCGTCACCTCGACGTGCTCAGCGTGGAGCCTTGGCAGGCGACTTGGCGGCAAACCTGACTGCGCCAGGCTTCTCCCGAGGCGCGTCGGTGTTCGAATCCCGTCGGGGGTCGCGCGTCCCGACGATGGTTCGAGGCGGAGAAGTAGTGGTGAGCCTAACGAGAAGATTTCAGAACTGGATGCGCGAAAACCCGGCGTTGGTCGCCGAGCTGGCGATGGGGAGGCCATCGGCACTCGCCTTCAGGGATCGAAGCCCGGGCGCCGGAACGACAGCTGGTCGGGAAAGCGTTCCTCCACCGCCTCAATGAGTGCGCACGCCTCGATGAGCAGGGCAAGGCCCGCGCCGTCGTGGGGCGCGCGCTGGCAGTGCGACGTGAGTGCATCCACGACCGAGGCGAGTCCGAGGGAGGCGACCTTGGCGCTGCCGGCCGCATCTTCCGTGCTTCCCATGGCTCGCGACGAAATGGCCCGGTGAAGCTTCGTCGGCACGAGGGTGTGGTACCACCCCACCACAGCGCAGGCCTCGCCGGCTAGGGCAGTCTTGAGCCACTCCGCGCCCGCTCGCGTCCACGAGAGCGCGCGCTCCGCCAGATCGTCGGCGCCCGCGGGCACCGTCGGCGACTCCAGGTCATCGAGTTCGACGCCATGCTTCGCACATTCGACCTCCAACATCTCCATCGCGCGCTCGAGGGCCGCGCCGACCTCGACGATCGGGGACTCGCAGGACGCGACGCCGGCGGAGCGACCGATGGAGCACCGATCGGCGAGGGGGCACCGCTCGCACCAGCGGTCGTACCAGTTGTGCGCCTGGTCGACCTCGGCGTTGGACGGCGTCCGCAGGGGCTCGCTCACGTCGCCGGATCCTCACCCGCGATCACGGGCGCAGGAAGGACGCGGCGCACCGTTTCGCGACCGCCGCCACCGGGGCTGGCCGACATTGATCTCCGTGCTAACCTTTCGATGTGAATGTCTCGCGCTCCGACATCCTCGCCTTCCTGGAGACCGTGCGGTCCTGCCGGCGCGCTGGCCACGTCCGCATCGCCGAGAAGGCCCGCGAGGAGGCGGCGCTCCACGGATGGGACGACGACGACGTTTACCTCTTCCTCGACGACCTCGCCGTGGACGACTTCCACCGCCGGGAAGCGCCCCGGCACGGGGCCTTCGACGCGATCTGGGTGTTCACCCCCGACATCATCGAACCCGAAGGCTACCTCTGGATCCGGCTCGCCCAGCAAGGCACGACCGTGGTGGTGGTCGTGAGCTTCCACCCCGAAAACTTCCAACCCGAGGACGAACCATGAACCCCACCCGCCCGAATTCGTGCGAGCACGGCGACTGCGCGGCCCGTCTGGAGGACACCTCCATTCGCGTGCGCCGCGGTGAGCGCGTGCTCGCCGTGCCGCAGAAGGCCTGGCTGTGTGCGCGGTGCCTCGACCCCGACACCGGCGACGCCTTGCACTTTGTGGACCCGTCGCTCCTCGAGGTCAACCGCGCACTGGCCGACGCCGCGTGGCGCGAGCACTATGGGGTGCCGCTCCCGGCTGGTCAGAAGCCGGGGCGGAAGCCGGCCGAACCGCTGGAGGAGCGTGTGATCGCGATGCTATCGAAAGCGGAGCTCGCGCGGCTAGATGCGGCTCGGGGCGAGCGCTCACGGTCGGAGTTCCTCCGCGACGCGGCGCGGCGGCTGGTCGAGAGCGTGGAGCAGCAGAAGGCTGGATGAACGTTGGGTTCTGGCCTTCCCGTTGGGGGTGCCGCCCGAGACGGTCACGATAGCTGGCGTTCAACCTACATTGGGCAAATGGTGATCCCAAGGGGAATTGAACCCCTGTTGGCGAGATGTCATACCGATGTTATGACCGTTGTTAGCGTTTATCCACCGTAGTAACGATGGGGTGGGCGCGTTCTAGGACACCCGTAGGACAGGGAGAGCGTCATGCCAAGCGTCGGAGGAGTGGACACGTCGGTTCGGAAGGTCCAGTTGAAGGATGGAGTCCGGTACCAATTCCAGTGGTGGAACTGGGTTGCCGTCGCGAAGCCAGATGGCACGGTCGCCCGGGTGCGCCAGAAGCACACCGAGCGCAGACACACCGAGCGAGAGGCCGAGACCTACCGCCGGGTGATCATCGGGGTCCACTCGCGGGGAGAACACTTCGTGCCCGGCTCGCAGCGAGCGGTGGCCCGGCTGCGCGACGTGGCCGTGGCCTACGCGGCGGCGACGCCGAACGAGCAAACGCGGCGCTTCCGGACCGCGATGATGAACCGGATGCTCGCGGCGCTTGGGGACGCCGCGCTGGTCAGCGACTTGTCGATCACCGCGTTGCGACGTGTGGCGGAGGTGGCCAAGGACGACGGGTTGAAGGAGCCCAGCCGGGTCGTGGGCGAGGTCGAGCGCCTGTGGGCGTGGGCCGACGGGCAGGATTGCCCCGGGGTGCCGAGGCCGAAGCGGATCGTCGGGACGGAAGTGCCGACTCGCGAGCCGGTCTACGCCACGGCGGTTGCGACGCTCGACGACTGCGATGCGATGATCGCGCACCTCTCCGGGTGGCATCAGCGCGTCGCCATCTGGCTCCGCTACACGGGGCTGCGCGTCTCGCAGGTTCTCACTCTTGAACGTAGCGACTTCGACCTGGACATCGGCTGGCTTCGGCTTCGCAGCAGTGCCCGCGGGGCCAAGGGGGGGCGCTACCGCGTGGTGCCGCTTCACCCGGGGCTGATAGACGAGATTCACTCTTGGGAGTTGCCGAGCCGGGGGCCCCTCTTCTTCTCGACCGACGTGCGGCGACCCAACGGGCCCGGCCCGTGGACCGCAGATACCCTGTGCGAGCCCTTCAAGCGGGCCTGGCGCCTAGCGGGCGTCGCCGAGGCCAAGTGGGGCGCGCCAGCGGGCGACGCCGGTGGCCGTGTGCATGCCAGGCCCACGCATGCGTTCCGGGGGGCTCTGAAGACGCACCTCATGCGGCACGCGGACATCGAGATCGCAAACCTGCTCATCGGCCATGCGAACACCCACACGCACGATGCCTACGTTGTGCAGGGCGACCCCACTGGCTCGCCGTACTGGGCGAGGATGCTTGCCGCCCTGGACTCGGTGCCCCATCGCAGCCGCGGCGCCACGGTCATCCCTCTCCGCGGCGGCGCTTGATCTCGGCGGCGGTGATCGGCCCCGAGCCCGTACCTTCGCCTGTGCCTTGCCCTAGGCCGCGACGCCTGCGACGCTGCCGCGGCCCTGGCGTGGCGACGCCGGCTGGATATGTCGCCCTCGACATCCGGCAGGCCCTCGCCCACTCGACGAGGCGGGCTTCTTCGAAGCGCAGCAATCTCTTCTTGCCCCTTCCTACATTCAACGGGGCTCCGGGCAGGCCCGGTGGCGAGTCCCTCACCATCCGCCTGACGGTGTCGGGGCTGACGCCCAGGTGGGCGGCGGCCGCCCCCACGCCAACGTAGGGCGGAAGGGTTGAGGTCCCGGGGGTGGCGGACGATCCCGTGCGGGGGCTCGTTTCTTGCGCCACGGGGTCGCGGGGGTCCGAGTTCACGGGGTTGGGGCAGCTGGCCGCGGCCGCGACTTCGCGGCGAGCGCGGATGACCACCGAGGCCCACACGCTGGGCTCCGCCCAAACCGTGCGCTCGCGCGCGAGGTCGGGGCGCCCGGGGAGGTCCTCACCCCAGCGCCAGCCGTCGATGCCGAGGTCGCGTCGCATGTCGCCATGCTCGAACACGGCGAGTCCCGTCGCGGGGTCGGCGTGGAGTAGGTGGCCAAGGTTGGCGGAGAGGGTGTCGATGGGCTGGGGCACGTGGTCACCGGGATTGGTAGGTGGCGATGAAGCGGAAGGCGACGGGGTGGACACCCGGGCGTAGATCGCGGCGCGCGTGGGGCGGTCAGGCATCCAGCCCTCCCGCGGCGTCTCGGGTGAGCCGGACGCCGATCCAGCCTTGGGTCGTGGCCCCTGGGGGATCGAAGACTCCGAGAAACCACGGGTGCGAGGCGAGCCGGTCTGCGAACTCCACCGCGGTGGGCGCGGCGACCGGCGAAACGCCCCGTCGGGCGAGTTCCGCGTGGACTGCGGCCACCACGGCTGCCGGGCGAACCGCCAGCACGAAGCCCGCGCCGTCGTGGAACAGGGCGACGCCCTCGCGCTCGTAGATCCCCGGGCGATCCCGCAACGGAGCGCCGTCGCCAACGAGTCGGTTGAGCAGGTGGGCGACCTCCCCCATGGCGAGGGCCTCCGGGCCACGCGCCGACTCCTCGTCCGCCCGGCGGGCCGCCACCGGGTCGAACAACGCGCGGAGGGCGCGCTCCGCCCGCCGAGCGGCGTCCCAGCGATGGAACCGCGTGCGGCGGGCGCGGCGGCTCACGACGTAGCCCCATCGGGGCGGGTGACGTGCTCCGGCGCCGGACCACGGCGAAGGAGGGCGCCATAGTCGTAGAATCTCGCGGTAGAGGGTTCCACGAGAACGAGCTGCCGCCGAGCGCGCGTGATCGCGACGTAGGCGATTCTGTGCTCCCCCTCCGCGCCACCCCCCGCGTGGTCCCGCAGAGCGCGCATGGCGGCGGGCAACATCTCGGGGATGATGAACACGGTGTCGGCTTCGTCGCCCTTCGCCGCGTGGATCGTCATCAACCGGAGGGACGGCCGGGGCAGCTCGCCGCCGGGGGTGACGACAGCCGCGAGGTAGCGCCGGATCCGCCGGTCGAGTTGATCAAGCGCGCCTGCCGCGCCGAGGAGCGAGACCCGGCCGCTGAGCCACGCCATCGTCTGCGATGGCACGTCCGCGCCAAGCTGCACCCCTTCCAGCAGGCCCGCAGGAAACGAGAGGTAGGGCTTGAGTTGGAAGATGTCCAGCGAGAACATGGCTTCCCCGCGCCCCGCGCGAGCGCACGTTTCGAGGGCGGCCCGCAGATCCTCGTCCGCCAAGGGGCACGGGGCACCCCCACCGACGAGCAGGTACGGCACGCCCCGGTCCAGCAACTCGTAGGCGAGAGCTGCGAGCGTGTACCGATGTCGGGCGAGGACGAGCACGGTGCGCTCGCCCGCGGCCACGAGGTGCTCCACGAGGCGCCCTCGGGCGAGAGTCAGCACATCGTGGGCCGGGTCGTTTCCAGCCGGGGCGCGCGGCCGATAGTCCTTCGGAACCCGGACGCGGTTGCCCCGGATCGCGGCTTGCCCGAGCGCGCACGGTCCCGCAGGCACGCGGAAGCTCTGGGCGAGCACAGTCGTCCGGCCCAGGGTCTGAGCGGCTGCGGCCTGGCGGACCAGCCACCCCGGGTCAGCCGCTTGGAATCCGTAGATGCACTGGTCGTCGTCCCCGGCGATGACCACGCCCCGCGGGCACTCGTCGAACCACAAGTGGACCAGCGCGATTTGAAGCGGTGAGAGATCCTGGGCTTCATCAATGAACGCGATGCCCGGCGCCGGGTCCAGCCGCAGACGCGCGCTCAGGCACGTCGTGAGCAGGTCGGAGAACGAGTAGAGGCCCCGAGATGCCTTGTAGGCGTCGAGCAGCCGCACCAAGCGGCGGAGATCGCGCCCGTCAACGGTGACCGGGCAGCGCCGATGCCCAGCGTCGAGGTCGAGCTGCCTGCTCGCCGCCCACTCCACCACGTAGCGAAGGTCGTCGTGCGGCGTCCTTCGCGGCAGCGTTCGACCGAGCGCCTCCTGGTCGTCGTCCTCGCACTTGAGGCGCGAGAAGGAGTAGTCGTGCTCGCGTCCGAACGCCGCCCACGCCTCGTCGTCCATCAGTTCGGGCTCATGGCCATGCAGCTTCAGCAGCTTGAAGGCGAACGAGTGGATGGTGCGAACCTTCGAGTGGCGCGGATCCTCGAAGGCCCCTCCCAGCCGCTCCCGCAGAACGCCCACCGCCGCCTTGGTGAAGCACACGGCGGCGATGGCATCGGCGGACACGCCCTGCTCGATGAGGGTGCTGATCAGCCGCTCGATCTGAGAACTCTTTCCCGTGCCCGGTGGACCGATGATCACGCTCGCGTTGCCGAACAGCGGAGACCGGCCGGCTTCCCGCGATCCACCGGCCGCACCAGGAAGCGCGCGCGGGGCGGATTCGCTCGCGAAGTGGGTTGAGCATGAACGGTCGCGCGTAGTGCCGTAGAGGGCGTAGAGCCGTAGAGGGGGTCGATCCTCAAGTGTAGGAGTTTGTTTTTCCCCACGCGCGCTACTCATCTACGCCCCCCTCGGCGGCGGAGGCGGGCGCCTCCGGGGCATCCTGCGGCGGCGACCAGAACGACTGCCCACCGCGGCCGGCGACGCTCTTGTCTGCCTGGAGCCAACCGCCATGGCGCAACACCAACGCGAGGTCGTGTGCGGCCCGGGGGTCGCGCAGCTGATCGCGCGCATGGGACTGTAGGGCGCGGAGCTTGACCCAGCGCCGGCCAGCGCGCTCAAGGGCGTGTGTGCCCGTGTCCAGGAGCCGGAGCAACTCGTCCGCGGTGGTGTCCTCGTCCTCGGTGTCCGCGAGCGGCAGCCCGTCCACCCATCCCCTGAGCGCGATCCGCAGGCCCTCGTCGGGCGAGGCGTCGTGGCCGAGGTCCACAGCCAAGGCACGAGCGAGCAGCGCGTCAATCCATGCTGCCCATTACTCGGCCTTA
>CAYHRZ010000010.1:0-6829 GCA_964359125.1 uncultured Klebsiella sp.
CACGCCAACCCGATCGCGCTCGGACAACAGGAGTCGCTTCACGCGCACACGCTCGATGAGCTTGGTCCAGTCCCCGCCCACCTGCTTGAGGCCCTCGCGGAACAGGAACCGCGACACGGGATCCACGTCGCCATCGACTTCGATGCGGTACTTCGCGCGGCCCTTCACCTGCTTGTTGAGCTCGTCGATCACCTGCCCGCGCATGTCCTGCGGGATGAGCCGCAGCGGCTCCTCGTGCATCGGTGAGGTGATGACCTCGCCGGCCGGGAGGTGCCACTCGAAGGTGTAGAGCGCCCCCTCGGGCTGCTTGCTGTACCACTCCAGCCCCTTCTTGAAGAGCCGCACGATGGTCGACTTCGCGCTGCCGACGGGGCCGTGCAGCAGGATCACCCGTTTCTCGGGGCCGAGGCCCAGGGCGGCGCTCTTGAGCACGTTGACCAGTTTCATCAGGTGGACGTCGATACCGAAGACGGCGTCGCGACCGTTGTCCATGGGGTCGTCGAAGAACTTGTAGCGGACGATGGGTTTGCGGTACTCGGTGTAGCTCTCGGTCCCGAAGGACAGCACGAGGTCGTAGAGCCGCTGGTAGGCGTTGCGGGTCACGCCGGGGTGCTGGCGCACGATCTCGAGGTAGTCAGCGAAGCTCCCCTCCCAGTTCTGCTCGCGGAAGCTCTCGATGTCCTGCAGCTGGGCGATCATGCCCAGGATGCCGGATGGGGCGGAAGGGGTCGACATGCAAGTCCTCCATCGTGAAGTGTGGAGTGCCCCGGGGTGCACGACGCGCGCCGTCGCCTCGGAGTACCGTTCGTCTACGAGGCAAAGAGCTACTCCGGAGCATGCACGATCCGGGCCAGGGATGCGAGCACATTCCTTGTACCCGCGGGCGAGCCGTGGGCTTCCCTGCCCATGTCGACTTCGACATAATTTGCCTTTTAGGCTGCTAACAGTCGACAGCGGTGGGCATCCGTCACTTTTCTTCGCCGCGGCGGGCGGGCGATGGCAACGCCGGAGTCTTGACGGCGCAAGAGACGGGAAACGCCGGGTCCGGTGCGCTGCGGTTACACCGCCCGAGTGCTGCCACTGATCCTGCTGCTGGGTGCGTCTGGCGACGATCGCGCCCACATCCCCGCCGGGCGCTTCAGCATGGGCAAGGCGGGACTCGCCGACGCGCCGCCCACCGAGGTCGAGGTCTCCGCGTTCCGGGTGGATCGCCGCGAGGTCAGCATCGCCGATTTCGAGGCCTTCGCAGCGGGAAGTGGCTGGTCGTCGGATACCTGCTGGTCGCGCGGAGGCCGCGCGTGGCGCGACGCCCACCCGCGCGGCACCGGGGCGCTGGCCCGCGCCTCGGGCCGGCCGGGCAACCACCCGGTCGTCGCCGTCTCGTTCTGGGAGGCGGAGGCCTACTGCGCCTGCGCGGGCGGCGCCCTGCCCACCGAGGCGCAGTGGGAGCGAGCGGCGTGCGGTTTCGAACCGCGTCCCCCACCCCCGGAGCACGCCGACGACGCGCGGGTGTACGACGCGGGGAAGTACGCCGACCTCACGGGGGTGAGGACCCGCGCCGTCGACGACCGCGCCTCGAAGGCGAACGCCTGGGGACTGGTCGACACGCTGGGCAACGTGTGGGAATGGACCCGCGACCCGTACCGGTATGACAGCTACCTCGGGTTCACCGGGGTGGACCCCGTCGGGAACGACGAGACCCCATGGCGGACGGTGCGAGGTGGCTCCTACATGAACCTGCTGTCCTACGCGGAGTGCAGCCACCGGGAGCCGGTGCGACCCGACGACGTGCGACTCACCATCGGCTTCCGCTGCGTGTACGCCCCGTGATCGTGGCGCTCGCCCTGGTGCTCGCGTGTGGCGGATCCGTCGACGACGTCGATCCGGCTGCCGCCGCCTGGCCGGGGACCCTGCTCGCGGGCGAGGGGGCCACGGCGGGGATGGTCCGGGTGCCCGGCGCCACCGCTTCGCTCGGCGACCGGAAGCCTCGACCTCCGGGTGGCCCGCAGGGAGGCGGGAACGGGCCGGGCGGGAACGGGCAAGCGGGCGGGAACGGGCAAGCGGGCGGGAACGGGCAAGCGGGCGGGAACGGGCCGGGCGGGAACGGGCCGGGCGGGAGCGGGCCGGGCGGGAACGGGCCGGGACCGCAAGGCGGCGCCCCTCCGGGCGGCAGCGGCGCCGGGTCGAGCCAGGCCCAGTACCAGCAACTCCTCGCTGGCCCCCAGGGCCAGGGACGGGCCTACCAGGACCCGGAGATCGCCTGCACCGACGAAGAGGTCGGCACCGACACCTGCCCCCTCGTCGGCGCACGCGCACCCGACTGGCAGCGGGTCCGGGTCGCCGATTTCTGGATCGACGTGGTCGAGGTCACGCGCGCGGCCTACCGCGAATTCCTCGCCGCCACCGGCTATCGCCCGCCGCACGTCGACGAACCCTGGGCAGACGAGGGGTTCAACTGGTCGGGCATCGACTACCCCGAGGGTACCGGCAACCACCCGGTGGTGATGGTCAACTGGTACGACGCGCGCGAGTACTGCCGGTGGCGCGGCGCGCGACTCCCCACCGAGGCGGAGTGGCAACTGGCCGCCCACGGGCCAGCCGACGCGGAGTGGGCCTATCCCTGGGGCAACGCCTACGAGGAAGGCCGGATGAACCGCGGACGCCTGCAGAGCCCGAACTACGATGCCACTGACGGCTGGCTCACCACGTCGCCGACAGGCGCCTTCCCAGGCGGACGGTCGAGAGTGGGCGCAGACGACCTCTTCGGCAACGCCTGGGAGTGGGTGGCCGACGTGCGGGTGGCCGGCTGGAACCAGTACCTCTGGGACGACGAGGCGCGGAGGCTTGGCCCACACACCGGCAGCCTGGCGCTCAACGCGGCCACCCGCGGACACTCGTACTTCGGCGATCCGCGGCCATCCAAGGGTGAGAGCAACATGGCTTTCGTCATCGAGCTACGCAGGAAGACGGCTGGCTTCCGGTGCGCGATGGACGCGGAGTAGGCCCGAGCTGGCCTCCTGCCCGACGCGCCGCGGCCGGCCCGTCGCCGACCATCGCACCGGCCTAGCGCCGCGTGATGTTCCCCGTCTCGAGGTTGACCACGACGCCCCAGGCCTTCCCGCCGTCGAGCGAGATGCGGTCGTCGGCGAGCCGGGCCACGCCGGCTTCGCTGGTCACCCGCAGGCGCACGGCCCGTGCCCCGCGCGCGTCGAGGGCGAAGGGTGCCTGCCCGGGCAGGTCCACCTGGTCGAGCACCGTGTTGCTGTCGGCATCGTAGGCCTGCACGGTGAGGCGCTTGCGGTGGGCCCACCCGGCCTGCACGACACCGGCGATGGACGGGCCGTCCAGGCCCGCGGCCCAGCGGCTCGTCCACGGGTCGTGGAGCGGGGCGGTGGCGTCGGGGTTGCCCGCGCGCAGAGCGCTGTTGCCCTCCGCCCACCGCCGCTCGCGCAGTGCCTGCGCCAGCGCCTGGGCGATCAGCTCCGCCCCCTGGTCCGCAGGGTGCATCTCGTCCATCAGCAACGCGCGCCCTCCGCCGTTGGCCCGCCAGATCGGGCCGGTCTCGACGAGCACGGCGCCGTGCCGCTCGGCCGTCGCGCGCATCACGGCACGGTAGGGGTCCCAGGGCCAGGGGCGATCGTGCCGGAACACGTCCTCGACGTTGGCAAGGATCAAGAAGGCCGGCTCGCCACCGCGTTCCCGCACCAGGTCCACCATCGACTCGAGGTTCGCCGCGTAGGTGGCGAGGTCTACCCGGCGCTCTGCAAGGAGGGTGTCCTGTCCTCCCGGCCCCCAACCGATGGGCTGCGCGGCCTTGCCGCGCCCCGCCAACACCCGCGCGAAGGCGCTGTGCTCCACGAGCAGGCGCATCCATGTCGGCGGCCGGCGGGCAAACAGGTCCGCGTCGACGAAGGTATCGAAATTGTTGTCGCTCCAAAGTGTCCCGATGACCAGCAGGTCCGGCTTCGTCTCCAGCCAACTCTCCCGGAGCATCACCAGAGCCTGGGTGGATGAGTACCCCGGAACGCCGCCGTTGAGCGCCTCGACCTTGCCGCCGAAGCTGGCCGCGAAGCGCTGGGCGAAGGTCCGTTCGTCGGGCAACCCGACGCCGTACACGGAGCTGTCGCCCACGAAGAGCGCGCGGCGGACGCCGGCCTTCCGGGGGCCCGGCTCCGGGCCGCGGAGCCCCCGCGAGTCGATGCAGGTCGGCGGTGGGAGCTCGTCGTGACAGCCGGGGAGGTAGCCCCAGAGCGCCCGCTGGTCGTCGTCCATCACGGCGCTTGGGGGGACGGCAAGCCGACTCACGTACACGCGCCCCGCCAACTCGGCCAAGGCGAGCAGCACGACGGTGACGGCCAGGGCGAAAAGCGCGCGGCGGGCCGAACTTGGGCGGGGCATGCCCGGGCATAACGTGAGGCCACTCGGGGCCGCGAGGGGCCGGGCACCGGGCACCGGCGAGCTCCAGGGGCGTTACCTAGCGCCGCCATGGCCTTGTCCCGCGTGGCGCTCCCTGCCCTCGCCCACGCGCTGATCGCCTCGGTCGCGACATGGCCCATGCTAACGACCCCAACCACGCGGTTGGTCGGCCACCCGCAGGTCGACGTGTGGAATCACGCCTGGGGCGGCTGGTGGTTCCTGCAAAGCGCCCTCCAGGGGACATTCCCGCTCTACACCAGGATGCTGGGAGCCCCGCGGGGCGGCTACCTCTGGTACATCGACCCCTGGGGGGCGACGTTCTCCATGCCATTCGTCGCCGCCCTCGGCGTCGTAGCGGCGTGGAACCTGCTGATCTTTGCCTACGTGTGCTTGGCGTCGGTGGCGGGACGTTCGCTTGCGCTCTCGCTGGGGGCCTCACGGTCGTCGGCCTGGCTGGCGGCCGTCGCGACGGGGCTCTCGCCGTACGTCGCGAGCGAGATCCACAACGGAATCAGCGAGGCGGTGGGGGTGGGCTGGGCGGTCCTGTCGCTCGCCGCGCTGGGCCGCGCCACCCGCGAAGGCGCGACGTTGCGCGACTGGGCCTGGGTGGGCCTGTGGGGCGGGGTCACCGCCGTCGGCACCGTCTACTATGCGCTGGGCCTCGCGATCACGGCCCTGCCCGTCATGCTCTTCGCGGTCGCACGGCGCTCCTCTCGGCCCCTGTTGGGTGTCGCGACGGGCGCCGCGGTTGCCGCCGCTATCGCCGGCCCGGCCGCGTACATGGTCCGCCTCACCATCGCCAACCCGGCACGGGCGCTCATCGACCGCCCGAACGAACCCATCGAGAACCAGGTGGTGTTCAACCTCCTCGCGCACAACGCCTCCGACCCCCGCAGCTTCTACATGCCCGGCGACTTCCAGTCCGTCGACCTCACGGTCTTCGGGGAAATGTTCCGCCACACCTCCTACATTGGCGTGGTGGTGCTCGTCCTGGCGCTGGTCTCGCGGCGATGGGTTTGGCTGGGTGCCGCGGCCCTCACGCTCACCTTCAGCCTCGGCCCTTACCTGTACGTCCGGGGCGACTGGTACCGCATGGGCGAACAGGTCGTCGCTCTCCCCTACCGGCTGCTCTTCGAGTTCCTTCCGACCAACGCACTCGGTCACCCCCAGCGGGTGGTGTTCCCCGGCCTCGCCGTGATCTACGCCCTGGCCGCGGTGACGCTGGCGCGGGCCCCGCGCTGGGCGGCCGCAGCGGTGGCCGCAGCGGTGGCCGCCGAGTTCCTCGTAGCCAGCCCGTCACCCTGGCCCATTTCCCGCACCGAAGCCTTCGTCGACCCGCCCGCCGAGTACATCCGGGACGCCGTCCGCGACGACCCGGCGCGCGCGGGGATCGTGTTCGACCTGCCCAGCGGCGGCTTCGGCCTCGGGATGTTGACGAGTCGTTACCTTCTCCTGCAGACCATCCACGGGCAGCCGATCCCCTACGCGCCCGACGTCCGCGCCTCCGGGTGCAAGCTCGGCAGCGAGGCGGCCGGCGTACTGCTCCGTCGGGACGCGGAGGCGGCTGCTCTGGTGACCGAGGCGGCGCTGGCGCAGAGTGGCGTCAGGTTCGTGGTGACCCACGGCGAGATGGCCGACACCACGGTCGAGGACGCCATGCTCGTCGCGGTTCTCGGCGAGCCCACGCGGGTCGGGCAGACGGCGATCTACCGCGTGGACCCGTAGGCGCCCCGGGCATAGCGCGTGGGCTTGACGTGTCAGTGGCCGTGCGAGAGGATACGAACCCCCCACGAGGTGCTCCTTGCTGCTCATCATCGGAATGCTCTCCCTGCCCGGCTGTCCCACCGAGGCCCCCACCGACGCCGCACCGCCCCCGATGGGCGGCCAGCCGCCGCAGGGCGAGGGCGGGGGCGAGGGCGAGCCCGGGCCAGCTTCCGGCCAGCCCGGAGGCGCAGGCGGGATGGGGCCACCAGCGCTTGCCGTCACCGCTGGCGAGGGCGTCATGCTGTCGGGGACGATCGAGTACACCGGCACCGTGACGGGTTTCGTCCGCGTCGACCTCTCCGACAAGGAGGGAAAGGTGGTTCACACCATCAGCATGGAGAAGGTCGGCGAGTGGCAGGCCGAGGTGCCGAAGGACTACGGTGAGCTGAAGATCACTGGTTTCATCGACGCTACCGGCGACGGCCCCTCCGACTACGAGCCCAAGGCGGAGATCACGACGACGGTGGCGGCCGTCCCGGTCACCGGCCTGACCCTGGCGCTGCAAGACGGCACGGGCACGATGCCGCCGGACGTAGCGTCCCGCGAGTCGCCGGGCCCCGGGACCGCGCCCCCGCCGGGCGATGGCGGCGCGCCCGTCGGCGGCGGAGCGGCGCCGACGGAGGGTGGTCCTCCCGCAGGGGCGCCCCCC